>DASTZB010000001.1:0-2604 GCA_035764525.1 Chitinophagaceae bacterium
ACGATTCATTGTTTTTGAACTGGACAATATCAAAGACCACCCGATACTTTTCCCGGTTGTCACAATCATCATCATGGAAGTATTTATTTCCAAGATGCGGAAGTTAAAAGGTGTCCGCAAGATGATCCTGATCGAGGAAGCATGGAAGGCAATTGCAAAAGAAGGAATGGCAGAATATATCAGGTATCTATTCAAGACGGTAAGAAAATTTTTTGGTGAGGCGATCGTAGTGACCCAGGAAATAGAAGATATTATTTCATCACCGGTAGTGAAACAAGCGATCATTAATAACAGTGACTGCAAGATATTACTGGATCAGTCCAAATACCAGAACAAATTTGAACAGATACAGGAATTACTGGGTTTAACGGAAAAAGAAAAAGCCCTCATCCTTTCCATCAACAGGTCGAATGATCCTTCAAAGAAGTATAAGGAAGTATTTATTTCACTCGGAGGTATGCTATCAAAAGTTTACCGGACAGAAGTATCACTGGAAGAATACCTGGCTTATACCACTGAAGAATCAGAAAAAGTAAGGCTGCATAAATATGCTGCCAAATGGAACGGAGATATGCAGAAAGGGATTGCAGCAATGGCGGATGAATTAAGAAACAACCGATAAAAAGATAAAATGAAATTATGAAAAGACTATTGATAACAGTGTGTTTGATCTCAGCTGCCATCGTTTTTCCAACCCACCCGTCCCGGGCCCAGATCCCTGTTCTTGAAATAATAAAAGAAGGTATCACCAAAGTAATTGTAGCTGTGGATCTCAAAATACAACGACTACAGAACGAAGTTATCTGGTTACAGAATGCACAAAAGGTTTTGGAAAATAAATTCTCAGAATTAAAGCTGGCAGAAATAAGTGATTGGATAGAAAAACAAAGGGCTCAGTATGCGAATTACTTTGATGAGCTATGGCGAATAAAGGCCGCACTCTCCTATTACCAACGGGTAAAAGATATCATAGAAAAACAATTAAAGTTAGTGAAGGAATACAAAGCAGCCTGGGCATTATTTAAACAGGATAAAAATTTTACGGGAGATGAACTCGACCATATGCAGAAAGTCTACCAGGGCATAATGAATGAAAGCATAAAGAACCTTGATCAGCTTTCTCTTGTGATAAATGCTTTCGTAACCCAGATGAGTGACGCCAAAAGAATGGAGATCATTAATGAAGTGGACAATAAACTTGATGAAAATCTTGGTGATCTCCGCGAGTTCAATAACCAGAATAAAATGATCAGTATCCAGCGGGCCTCTGAAAAAGGAGATATTGAAACTGTGAAGAAATTATATGGCTTATGATAATGTGCCTATTTGGAAATGTGACAATGTGATAATGACTATGAAGAGGATTGCAATAATAATTTTGATCGCTGTGTCAAGTGCTTCGGCAAATTCCCAAACGCTTGCTGAATGGACCGAGCAAAAGAAAACACAAATTGATTATTTGCTGGAACAGATCGCCGCTAACAAGGTTGCTATTGACTATGTTGAAAAAGGATACGGGATCGCAAAGGTTGGTTTGAGCACCATTCAACATATTAAGTCAGGCGACTTTAATCTTCATCGTGATTTCTTTGGTTCACTTGAAATTGTAAATCCAGCCATCAAAGGTTACCAAAGAGTTGGTGATATTATCGCCTGCCAGGTTCGCATTGTCAAAGTTATCAGCACCACGATCAAAAATCTTAAAGAAAGCGGGCAGTTTAATGCAGACGAACTTGATCATAGCAAAGCTGTATTTGAAAACCTGCTGGAAGAATGCCTGAAGAATGTGGATGAACTCTATTTGGTCATCACTTCCGGTGAATTGCAGATGAGGGATGATGAAAGGATAAAACGTATTGATGAGCTTTATAAAGATATGCTGGATAACTATTCCTTCTGCCAATCATTCAGTGAAGAATGCCGGGTTCTTGTGATGCAGCGGCTAAAGGAACAAATTGAAATTATAGTTGATAAAAAATTAAATGGTGTATCTCCAACCCCTAAAGGGGAGTAAAAAATGTTTTATGAGAAAGACAGCGATAATTTTATTGATAGTATTAATAAGTCATTTTTCCTTCTCACAATCCCAGGAAGTACAACAATTGCTTTTGAATTGGGAAAAGCTAACACAATTAAAGACCTTATTAGATGATATGTACACGGGATATGAGATCATTTACAAAGGCTATTCTACAATCAAAGATATTTCTGAAGGTAATTTCACCCTGCATAAAGATTTTCTTGACGGGTTGTTAGCCATTAGTCCTGTTGTCCAAAACTACAGACGGATCGCAGATATTACCAGTTACCAGTTACGAATTATCAAAGGATATAAAGCGGCCTATAACCAATTTAAATTTAGTAAGAATTTCACATTGGCGGAAATTGAATACCTGGGAAAAGTGTATAGTAACCTGCTGAATGAGGGTATAAAATGTCTTGACGAACTGGCCATGATAGTGACCGCTGGTAAATTAAGAATGAGTGATGATGAAAGATTACAGGCTATCGACAAAATCTATGACAGGACCCTTGAGCAGTTTTCTTTTTTGCAGGACCTTAATAACAGCACGGCAATTTTGAGTGTCCAGCGGGAAAAAGATC
>DASTZB010000002.1:0-4024 GCA_035764525.1 Chitinophagaceae bacterium
ACTTGTACTTCCATTTTCATTGCGGTTATATTATTCCAATTAATAAAACCAAAACCGGTAAGCTGGCAACGCGGCAAAACAACAACGTTGGAAGGTATGATAGAAGGACTACAATTTGTATTTCATAAAAATCAAAGAGCATTGTTGAGTGCTATCAGCCTCGATATGTTTGCCGTTTTATTTGGTGGAGCAGTTGGTATCCTGCCGGTATTTGCAGTTGATATTCTAAAAATAGGCCCGGAAAAACTAGGATGGCTTTATGCTGCCACTTATCTCGGCAACTTTATCGCTATCGCATTGCTTATCTCAAAACCTTTAAAAAATAAACAAGGCAAAACTTTGCTTTATATGGTAGCCGGTTTTGGTATTTGCATTCTCGTATTTGCTATCTCAAAAAATTTCTGGCTCAGTTTCGCAGCATTATTTGTCAGCGGTCTTTTCGATGGCGTCAGTGTTCTCATTCGCGGTACCATTGTACAATTATTTGTACCCGATGAAATGCGTGGTCGTGTTTCATCGGTCAATTCTATTTTCGTCAATTCTTCCAATGAGCTTGGCCAGTTTGAAAGTGGTGTAGCCGCATCTGTTATGGGCACGGTGCCATCAGTTATTTTCGGCGGCTGCATGACGCTGCTTGTTACGATCGTAACATGGATAAAAGCGCCGACTTTAAGGAAGTTTGAATATTAACCCCTTGTTCCCCTAAAGGGGAAACTTAGACTTAATCAATCATTTTATTTTCATAATTTCATAACGACAGGAAGTTTTTAGTTATATAATCAGCTTTAGTATTACTATTAAGCTTCCGTTGTGTCACTCACTTGTGCGTTCTGTATTTCTATTCAGCAATCGTGATATTTCATCCCCTCCCTGGAGGGGAAGCAGAGACTACAAATAGAGAAAAAATACAAGGGGTGGGTAAAAAATTTTGAAACAAGAAATTAGAAACCAAAACTACACATGAATCGTCGCTCATTCATCCAAAACTCCGCACTTACATTTGGCGCACTTACTCTTGCTCAGCAAAAAATATTTTCAGCATTATTTACAAAAGGTAACGGAGCAGCTCCCACTCCCTGGATGTTTCACATGATGACAGATAAGATCGGTGTGTTCACTGAACGTGGCGGCACTATTGCATTTTTCCTGGATAAAAAAGAGATCGTTGTAATTGATGCACAATTTCCCGATACAGCTCCGCATCTCATTGGTGAATTGAATAGAAAAAGCGATGCCGCGATAAAATATTTGATCAATACACACCATCACGGCGATCATACCGCAGGCAACATTGCTTTTAAAGGACTGGTAAAACATGTGGTGGCGCATGAGAACTCAAAGAAAAATCAGGAGAGAGTTGCGAAGGCAGCCAAGAATCTCGACAAACAATTATTGCCTGACAAAACTTATTCTGATTACTGGCAGGGTTATGTTGGTGAAGAAAGTATTGTTATGCATTATTGGGGACCGGGCCATACCGATGGTGATAGCGTTATTCACTTTGAAAACGCAAACATTGTTCACATGGGCGACCTGATGTTCAATCGCCGTCATCCATTCGTTGATCGTAGTGCCGGTGCCAGCATTAATCATTGGATAAAAATCTTACATAGTGCCACCCGGCATTTTGATAATAGCACAACTTTCATATTCGGTCATGCATTGGATGGTTATAATGTTGTCGGCAATACCGATGATCTGAAAAAATTTGGCGACTATCTTGGCGCTGTTCTCACATTTACCGAAGGCGAAATAAAAGCCGGCAAAACAAAAGAAGGCTTTTTAAAGAACACAACCATTCCCAATGCAGGTGAATGGAAAGGCGATGGTATTTCAAGACCGCTTGCTGCTGGATGGGATGAGTTGACGGCGAAGTGAGTTGTTCAGTTTTGTTTTGATTATTAATTAAATTTGGAACAAGCAATAGCGTAAATGCAAAGGTTACCTGCAATTTTATGACGACATATCTCACTAAAAAAGAAGATGGGAAAACACATCATTTCAGGGCGACGGTAGACAACGACGGAGTGGACATTGTCCACGGGGTGTTTTACAATTGGCTTGGAAAATACTTTGAAGGTTGTGGCGACAACATTTCGGCAAAGAAAAGACAAAAAGAATTGGTTGATGAAAAACTTAATGAAGGTTTTCAAATTACTGAATTCAAAGAAGTACTTGAAAACAAAGTTGATGTTTACGATAAAGCAAAATGGCATTTTGGTGGCGAATTTCCTGACGATCTTGACGACTTTCAAGGTTATGTACATACAGGGATGTTTATGGGCTGGCTTATTGACAATGCTCTAATGAGTGAAGAGTTCAATGCTGACCATGAAGCGGAAATACAATTATTCAAGCAACATGAGCTGACCGGTTCACAAATATTTGAGCGTTGTTGTGACGGAGTTTTGATGCTTGAAGACATAAGTGAATTAGGTAATCGATTTGCTTTGCATTATTTCGACTTTGAGAAAGGCCAGTATCTAAATGACTATGACACTACTCTCTCAAATGGTCTTCCTTCCATGTACCACGTAACTGACACTTGGGACAACTACAAGAAACTTAAATCAGTCTTGGATAAAAGGTTTACAGATTGGAAAAATCAAAACAATAAGAAACCATTCTGGAAACTTTGGTGATGAAAAACTGCAGGCAACATAGGTTGTCGTTTATGCTAGCTGAAGAATATATACTCATCGATATATCTCTTATCAATACAGTTCGGGCTGGACGAATAAAACTTCTCTATATGAAATCACTGACATCATTATTATCTATACTAATTGTATTTCTTACGACATCTTGCCACCAAAACGAAAAGAAAATTGACACATACGAAAACCTCAAAAAAGATTTAAATGGTGTGGAGCTTGAGAAAGTAAAACCACATGCTGATCCAATTGAATTTGAAGCAGAGGTAAACAATGGCGGGCTAAGTCAATACTTCTTTAACTCATCGGGACAAAATTGTTTTGAAACTCTGCGCTACTTTAAACAAGCAGGAAAAACAAAAGAAGCCAAAATACTGGAAGAAGCAATTAATTTAATAAATCCTCAAAAGCTATCAGAGGAAGAACTTATTGAAAAAATCAGAAAACGACTTGTAACAGAACTAGACGACTCAACCGTTAAAGCAAAGTTGGACATTTTAGACGCTTCATATTATAAATAATTCGACAAACGCCAAATGGCATACAACAATTGTTTTCGCCGTTGCTGGTATGAGGCGATGGATATGTATCTATAGCCTACCAACAACCAAAGACAAGGAATTGTTTTAAATTCATGTTGTGCTGAAATAATTGACGAACATCTTACCTCTAAACAACTTCGATGAATTTTACTTTGCTTCGGGCTTCAGAAGAATATAAAGCTGTCATACAAAACTTAATGCAGTTTTACATATATGATTTTTCTGAGTATATAAAATATGATGTTGAGGACAATGGACTATTTGCACCTTATCCCAATTTGAACGACTATTGGCAAGAAACAAGTAATAAATTTCCTTACATAATCAAAAAGGATAATAAATACGTTGGCTTCGTCCTGGTAAAACTTATCGAATCACAAGAGCGAATGTATTTTTCAATAGCAGAATTTTTTATCTTGAAGAAGTATAGGCGTACAGGAATTGGTAAAGCAATTGCAATGATGGTGTTTGATCTGCACAAAGGACAATGGGAAGTCTTTCAGAAAGAAAGTAATAAACCAGCTCAAATATTTTGGAAAAAAGTTATTGAAGAATATACAAAAGGACAGTATAAGGAACGTTCAGAAGATGGGAAACGAATACAAAACTTTGAAAATTAACTGAAGGCAACATCTTTCGTCCGCACGGGTCTCGGCCACAAGGATATTAAATACAAATGAAATGCCCGATCTAAATAATTTCTTCCGGGAGCTATATAAGAATTTCAATGACCGAAAAATTGACCTGGTTATTTCTAAAATGACAGACAATGTAAAATGGGCAAACGGAATGGACGGTGGGTATGCGTATGGGCATGAGGCGGTGAGA
>DASTZB010000003.1:0-3927 GCA_035764525.1 Chitinophagaceae bacterium
CGGGAAAGGGTTGCCACCACTGGGAAATCCTGAAGAAGCAATAAAGGAACCACCGTTAACGATTTTAATATTAATATCGCCACCGCTGTTAACTCTTTGGAATGATAGTAATAAATTTTCATTATTGTAACGTGCAATCGCAGCGTCAATGGCGTTGGAAACACTTGTATTTACATTTCCGCTGCTGCTGATTGTAATTGTGCGTGCGCCACCGGTTACGAGATTAAACGTGTTATACTGCTCTACGTCGGCAATTCTGAGTAACGGCGAGCCAGGCTTTTCATTAAGGCTAGCCTCTGTAAGAACAATATCGCCTTCTACGAGGTATCCCTCGTCTATTTTTTGAATGTCGTTGGTGTTAAATCCAAGTTCATAAATCTGGTTTTTAACAGCCTCGGAAATTTCGTTGTTTGTTTCTTCTTTTGCCTGTTTGGAACAGGAAGTAATTGCAAGTGAAGCAATCGCCAGAAGTAAAAGTATTTTCGAAAGGTGTTTCATGCATTTTAATTTATGTGAATGAATAATGATTGATAGATGTCTCAAAAAAATCTCCAAATAAAAAAATATATATTTAGATCTCTTTGCAAAGAGACTTCGTATTTCATTGATACATTTAAGGCTTTTTACCTATTTTAGAAGATGACATTCCTCATTTTATATTGAGTTGAAAAAAGGAACCCTACCGACAACAGAGGACTGACGCAGCCTTTGACAAATGCATTACGTTATTACAATTGAAGGAGGCCGATCCGAAGTTACTATAGCACTTTGTAGATGAGTCTTCGTATGAAGAATCGCCGATGACAGGCATTAATTCGGGAGTCGTCGGGAAAGGACTTTGTCATTGCTGTAACTTTCTTTCAAGGTGTCCGTCAAACGAATTGACCAGGACAAACCAATTTTACCGAAAGGTTTTTTCTGATTAACCAAAACAATACAATTATGAAACAAAAACATTTGATTATTGCATTGTTCTGCTCTTTCCATTCCATCGCCTGTCTTGCTCAGCAAAATCCGCCGGTAAATTATGGAAACAATCCCCAGGCCGGTAACTATTACAATAATAATGGAACTAAGATTTATTATGAAGTTTATGGAGAAGGTAAACCTGTAGTATTGCTACACGGCAATGGCGGTTCTATTCGCAGCAGGGCAACATTCATCGCTGAGTTTTCAAAAAAATATAAAGTGATTGCGTTTGATAGCCGTTGTCACGGAAAATCCGATTGCCCTGTGGGTTATCTTACCTATGAGCAAATGGCGGATGATGTGGACAAAGTGTTGCAGCACCTCGGTATTGACTCAGCCTATGTCTGGGGTCATAGCGATGGAGGTATTATTGGCTTGTTGCTCGCCATTCATTACCCCGCAAAAGTGAAAAAACTGCTGGCCACCGGAGCCAATCTTCGTCCTGATTCCACCGCCGTAGAACCTGGTTTGTTTCCCTTATTAAGTGTCATGGAAAAGCAGGCTAAAGCGGACAGCATTCATTACAAACAATTCTTACTGTTGGTGCAACAGCCGCATATTCCTGTAAGTGATCTTCAGAAAATTAAAAGCGATGTTCTCATTATGGCAGGCGACAGGGACGCTATCCGTGTTGAACATACTATGGAGATATTCAAAAATATTCCCGGAGCATTGTTATGTATTATGCCGGGCACTACTCATTTTGTTTATGCCGACCGACCAGAATGGTTCAAAGAAATGATGTATGATTTCTTTGATAACCCTCCCCGCCGCACGACTACGGTGCAGCTAATGAGCGGAGCTATCAAAAAATAAATTACAGGGTAGCAGCAAAGTCGTCCTATCGGGACGAATTGCGGTAGATAAATTGATGTCCCTTCGGAACCCATGCGTAGTCCCGGCCTAAAGATTTTTTATACCCTTTATTGATTTGAAGAATGGAACATTAACGACCACACAGTTCGTCAAACGTCTGTTATAATCCGTTCTTATCTTTTGTCCTTGTAACAATATTTATGAATCTTTCACCCGAGTTTGCATCTTTAGTATTTGTCCAGTGTCTGTCTGTTGTAATTTCGACATCTTCAATTTCTGATTTATCAATTAATATCAATTGTGGGTTTGTCATTAAGGTTTTGTTGATGCAAATTCTCAATTTCTTATCCTCATCACATAATTTATATTCATTAAGAATTCTGTCAACCCTTAGAAATGTTGTGTTGGGTTTTGGATAAATCATGATAACTCCATATTTACCAGCATCTCCAAATTTTGATGCTGCTGAGGAATCCTTAAAGATATTTATTGACTGTATATTTTCTGGATCAAGAACAAAATGTTTCATATCTGTCTTGAAAGTATCAACAAAAATCAATGGCATTCTTGTTGTATTGATACGATTTGGTCCATCTAAAACAATTCTTGTTTGTCCACTCACAGAATTAAGATGGAGTGTCAAAATGATTATGTATAAAATGAAAGCTCTCATAAAACGATTAATGACTTTTAAATATACGCAACATTTTGCATAGACCCGACAGCGATCGGGAGGAACCAGGCTCTCGCATTCGGCAGCCAGGGGCTCAGGATTTTTTTGCATCCTTTATTGATTCGGAGAAGAGAGCATTGTAAATAATTGCATTGGAATTAAGCTTAATACTGATGAAATGCCATGGAAACAAATTCTAACACTTCAGGAAGTGCTTGTCTCCAATACGTCCATGTATGTCCGCCCTGGCGGATTCGAAATTCATGCGGCATATCTTTTTTCCTCATAGCGATATGTGCCAGTGAATTTCCCTCAAATAAAAAATCATCGTCGCCGCAATCAATATACCAGCGAACAGATTTCTTTGTACTGTCCGGTGTATTTTTGATCAACTCATTTACAGAATATTTTGAAAAATATTTCGACACCAATGTATCGCTGATCGTGGGATCCTCTCTTTTCAGATTATTTTTTGCTTCTTCCAATGTAAGCGGTCCGCAGTAAGCACTAAGCGGACATGCGGAAGAAAACAGGTCGGGGCGATGAAGGGCATAGATAAAACTACCGTGGCCACCCATACTCAGTCCACTTACTGCACGATATCTCTTATCTGCCTTAATGCGATATTTTTTTTCGACAAATGGCATCAGTTCATTGAAGAAAAAATCTTCATAAAGCCAGTCACCTGTTGCACTGTTTGTATATCCTCTTTTGCCGGTATTAGCATCTGGCATAATGATGATCATAGGTGTGCTCTTTCCTTCACTGATGGCTTTATCCGCAATATTCTCTACTTCGCCAAACTGTACCCATCCTGTCTGGTCATCGCCACCGCCGTGCAATAAGTATAAAACCGGGTAGCTGCGTTCCGAAGCTTCATAGCCGGGCGGAAGATAGACCGCATACTTTCTCTCCATCTTTAGAATCTTGCTGGGCATAGAAAGATTGTCATAAACTTTTCCTCCTTGTGAAAAAACATGATTGACCAGGACTATAAAGAATATGAGCAGCTGCAATTGTTTTTTCATATACAATTAGTTTTATAGATGGTAAGAAGTTTGGATTAAAGATAGCAATTGTACTCTTGCCGACTTCCTTCTTCTCCGAGGTTGCAGATCATTTGTAAGACCTAATGACTTAATTGATATTTCTTTTATGAGCCCGGCTGCATTGCTACTATAAAGCTTCCGTTGCGACGCTCCGTTTATCTTTCTGTTCAATGCTCAACAATTGAGTTGCAGTTAATCCAGAGCGAAGCGAAAGGTCGCACTCTTGTACTGCAACAATTCTATTCAGCAATTGTTGCAGTAGCCCGTCCTGAGCGAAACGAAGGATTCATTAATTCTATTCAGCAAATTTGTGGATGCCGCTGAGTACAGCAAACTACTTCTCAAGATTTTTTTATATTCTTTATTGGTTTGAAGAAAGGAACACTCACGACAAGGGACAGGCATGAACCAGGACTTAGC
>DASTZB010000004.1:0-5430 GCA_035764525.1 Chitinophagaceae bacterium
CTTTTGAGCAAAAAACGGCTGATACTAATTCTCGCTACCCTTTTGTTTGCTGTACTGGAGAGCTTTGCCCAAATTCCCGCACAGGATAATAAACCCCTATCTAATCTCCGGAAGAAAAAAATTGCGGTTGTTGCAGATACAATTCGCATCGATACTTTAAGTGTGATCCCTCATACATTTTTTATAGAAAGCTTTAGTGATTCAGCTTATTCTTTCGATCATGTTAATGCATTATTGAAATGGAGATCTTTACCATCGATAGATAGTGTTACGATCGTTTACAGGGTTTTTCCTTATAAACTTAATTCTGTTGTACAACGAATGAATTTTGACAGCGTAAGCTATAAATTTTATGCAAAGCCATTTGAGTTTGGACTCAATGAACAGCAAGTAGCAAGAGGTCTTTTTGATTTTGGTAATCTACAATACAATGGAAGTTTTGGTCGCGGTATTTCTTTTGGCAATAGCCAGAATGCTGTGGTCAATTCAAATTTCAATCTTACATTAAATGGTTTGTTGGGAGATAGTATTGAGATCAATGCTGCTATCACTGATAATAATTTGCCGATACAACCTGACGGAACTACACAACAGTTAAATGAATTTGACCAGGTGTTTCTGCAATTCAAAAAAAGAACATGGGAATTAAATCTTGGCGATATTGACATCAGGCAAAACAAAACATACTTCCTTAATTTTTATAAACGATTGCAGGGAATTTCTTTTGAAACAAATAATCATATCTCAAAAAATACTTTATCAAACACTTTTGTAAGCGGATCGATCGCTAAAGGAAAATTTACCCGCAATATTTTCCAGGGCCTGGAAGGTAACCAGGGACCTTACCGGCTTACCGGTGCAAATAATGAGTTCTTCTTTATAGTACTTGCCGGAACAGAAAGGGTGTTTATTGACGGCGAATTATTGCAACGTGGCGAAGACCAGGATTATGTCATCAATTATAATTCTGCTGAAATAACTTTCACTCCCCGGCGAATGATCACTAAAGACAGTCGCATACAGGTAGAGTTTGAATATGCTGACCGGAATTATCTTAATGCCAATCTTTATGTATCACAGGAATTCGAATTAAATAAAAAACTGAGACTATTTGTCGGCGCATTTAATAACAGCGATTCAAAGAATTCACAGATCAACCAGACATTGGATGATAACCAGAAATTATTTCTAACAAATCTTGGCGATAGCATTCAGAATGCATTCTATCCATCTGCGGTCATCGACACCTTGTTCGATCCAGGGAAAATTTTATATGAAAAGATGTATTACAATCCCGGTGCCGGTGTCGATTCATTTTACCAGTATTCAACTGATCCATTCCAGGCAAAATATAATCTTGCTTTTAGTGATGTTGGAGAAGGGAAGGGAAACTATATCCCCGATTTTAATGGTGCTAATGGAAAAGTATATAAATTCATTATGCCTTTAGCCGGTGTAAAACAAGGAAGGTATGAACCGGTGATCCTCATTGTTACTCCGAAGAAACAACAGGTGATGAATGTAGGAGCCGACTATAAGATCAGCAATAGTACCTCTTTGAAAACAGAAGTTGCTTTAAGCAATTATGATGCAAACACTTTTTCAGATAAAGACAACGGTGATGATATAGGGGTTGCTGCAAAAGTTCAATTCGCTAACTCGTCATTAATAAAATCTTCCGGCGCTAAAAAAACACAATTTATAACCAATCTTGATTATGAATTTGTACAGGGAAAATTCAAGCCTCTTGAAAGAATCCGGAATGTAGAATTCACAAGAGATTGGGGATTGGGCTTACAAACCTTGCCCGAGGATGAGCACATCATCAAAGCATCAGCACGATTGCAGAATGCAAAAAATAATTCGCTGAGTTATCAATTAATGAATTATCATAGGGGTGATGATTACAACGGTTTTCAAAATAGTTTAACGCAGGTACAAAGTGTGAAAGGATGGCAATTTAATAACCAGCTTGCTTTTACAAATTTTAAAACTCAATTCAACGAAGGGAATTTTTTAAGACCAGTTATTGATATCAGCAAAGAATTAAAACGATTAAAAGATTTCAGGTTGGGTTTCAGGTATACCCTGGAAGACAATAAGACAAAAGACAAGGCTTCAGATACGTTAACGAACCAAAGTTTTTCTTTTGATACTTACTCTGCTTATTTAAAATCATCGGAAAAGAAGGGTAATAAATATGGCATTACTTTTTTTACCCGTTCTGATAAATATCCTGTTGGCAAAAACTTTATTCGCGGGGACAGGAGCATGAATATAAACCTGCAAACCGAATTGTTATCGAACCAGCATCACCAGTTTTTATTGAATACAACTTTCAGGAAATTGAAGATACTTGACAATGTCTCAAAACAAAAAGAAGATGAAACGATCCTGGGGCGGGCCGAATACCTGATCAATGAATGGAAGGGCCTGGTGATAGGTAACGTTTTGTATGAATTAGGAACAGGCCAGGAGCAGCAAAGAGATTTTTCTTACCTCGAAGTGCCGGCAGGTACCGGCCAATTTGCATGGAATGATTATAATAATGACCATATTCAGCAATTAAATGAATTTGAAGAAGCATTGTTTCCGGACCAGGCTAAGTTTATCCGCATCTTCACACCCACTAATCGGTTTGTGAAAGCGAATTATACAACTTTCAATTATAGCTTTCAATTAAACCCAAGGACGGTATTAAACAAAACTGATATAAAAGGGTTTCAAAAATTTATTGCCCGCACCAATTATAAATCTTCTTTGCAGGTATCGAAAAAATCAATCGCTAAAGGAAATACAGAATTTAACCCATTCAAATATGAATTGGCAGATACCGCCCTGATCACATTGAACACCGTGCTTCTGAATACATTTTCATTCAATCGTTTTAGCAGCAAATGGGGTTTTGATATCAGCAACCTCCGTAATCGGGCTAAGATCCTTCTTACCTATGGTTATGAAAGCCGTAAGTTAAATGACTGGACAATGAAAGCCAGGTGGAATCTTAGCAGATCGATCACACTTGACGTCAGCGGGAAAAAAGGATTGAATGGTCTGTACACACCAAGCTTTGCCAATCGTAATTATGAACTGGATATTTTTAACATTGAGCCACGACTTGTTTTTATACAGGGAACAAAATTCAGGCTGGCGACAAGTTATAAGTTAGATAACAAAAAGAACAATCCATTATACGGCGGAGAAAAATCAACTTCAAATTCTATTAATGTAGAAACAAAGTATAATGTACTTCAAAACAGTTCGATCACAGGTAAGTTTACGTTTAACAATATTGATTATAAATTCCCCACCAACACAACAGTAAGCTATATTATGCTTGATGGCTTATTACCCGGCAGTAATTATCTCTGGAGTATTGACCTCACAAAAAGATTATTGAATAATCTTGAATTGAATTTCGTGTATGAAGGAAGAAAGCCTGGTGATGCAAGAACCGTGCATATTGGAAGAGCATCGGTAAGAGCATTGTTCTAGAACCACGATTATTCGGATTTTAACGGATTAAAAGGAAACGTGGATGCATTGCTGCTCAGGGTGATTCAGCATAAGTGTGCGACGCAAGGAACGATGCTAAGATTTACAAAAGTTGATTACATAATTATCCCCATAATCCTTCGATAATCATGTAAATCGTGGTTCTAAACATTAAACCTGAAATGCATCACATCTCCATCTTTAACCATGTACTCTTTCCCTTCAATTCTCAATTTACCGACCTCACGACAAGCAGCCTCTGATCCATATTTAATAAAATCGTCATAGCTGATCACTTCGGCTTTTATAAATCCTTTTTCAAAATCAGTATGAATGACGCCGGCAGCTTGAGGAGCTTTCCAACCTTCATGTATTGTCCATGCTCTTACTTCCTGTACACCTGCAGTGAAATAAGTGTACAGGCCAAGCAATTTATAAGTAGCATGTATCAACCTATCTAATGCAGGTTCCTTCATTCCATATTCTTCCATGAACAATTGCCTGTCATCAGGATTTTCCATTTCCTGTATCTGTGCTTCAATAGAGTTATTCATGATGATGACCTCGGCGTTTTCATTTTTCACCGCTGCTTTCAATGCTTCAGAAAATTTATTGCCGGTATGCATCGATGGCTCATCTACGTTAGCAACATATAAAACCGGTTTGTCTGTCAATAGGAACAAATCGGCAATCGCCATTTTTTCTTCCTTGCTCAATTTTAATTCCCGAATACTTTTCCCTTTCTCCAAAAAATCTTTGCAGCGGATCAGCACTTCTAATTCAGATTTTAATTTCGGATCGATACGAGCCTGCTTTTCTGTTTTCTGAATTTTTCTTTCTACACCATCAAGATCTTTCAATTGCAATTCAAGATCAATGATCTCCTTATCGCTTACGGGGTTAATAGGCCCTTCATCACGCAACACATTTTCATCTTCAAAGCAACGTACCACATGAATGATCGCATCCACTTCACGAATGTTTCCTAAGAATTTATTACCAAGACCTTCGCCTTTGCTTGCGCCACGCACCAATCCTGCAATATCAACGATCTCCAATTGCGTTGGCACGATCTTATTCGGCTTAACCAGGTCGGCTAATTTATATAACCGGGGATCAGGCACATCCACCAATCCAACATTCGGATCAATAGTGCAAAACCGGTAATTACTTGCCTGCGCCTTAGCACTATTACTTACGGCATTAAACAAAGTTGATTTTCCCACATTCGGCAATCCAACAATTCCAGCTTGTAATCCCATGATACGATTTTCTATTTATGATTGAATATTTAATATTATGAGCCCGGCGTTAGAATTCCTATTAAACTTCCGTTGCGTCGCACTCTTGTACTGCATCAATTCCATTCAGCAAATGATGACCTTATTTTTTCGAGGCGCAAAGATAAGTGAATTCAGGAATGCATAACTATTGTAATGAAGTTTACATTAACTTCAAACCTCAAACTATAAACTTCAAACTTTCTATATGGCTCTCAGCAGAATTTGGTCAGCATTTGTAATTATTGCTATTTTGGTAGCAACAATAAAATTTGCCTTTCAACCGGGACAACAGAAAATATTCAGTCAATTAGTAACAGGAAAAAATACTGATACAGTTTCCACTCGTCTTGTAGATTCTGCAAGTTTACCGGTTAATGTCATTTCTCAACTTAAATATGAAAAAACTGCAGTATGGGAAAAGGAGAGAGTCGTTAAAGAAGGAACAACTTACAAAGCTTTTCGGTTGCTTCCATCAAATGGTATCATTGATACTTGTAAAGGCGCAGTTGAAATTTGTATTGGCCTGATCGGCATCATGGCTTTATTTATGGGTTTTATGAGTATAGCAGAAAGGGCAGGCGGTATTCGTTTTTTATCAAGGATCATTGGGCCATTCTTTTCAAAAATATTTCCGGATATACCAAAGGGCCAT
>DASTZB010000005.1:0-28623 GCA_035764525.1 Chitinophagaceae bacterium
TAAATTCCGGTTTATGAGATTTAAATAGTTTTACTTTACCCGTTGACTTTATTTGATTGTAGGAATGAAATATCACACTTGCCATTCGACCTTTGTGATATTCATTGGGACCATATACGTTAAAGAATTTTAACCCGTACCAATTAGGAGGTGCCGATTTTTGACTTTTAACTTTTGACTTTTGACTTTCTTCTAACGCCCACTTATCAAACTCATTTTTTGATTTGCCGTAAGGATTTAAGGGGTTTAATTTGTATGGTAATTCATGATCGTCTTTATAACCTAATTCACCATCACCATAAGTTGCAGCGGAAGATGCATAAACCAGTGGAATATTTTTTTCGGTGCAATAGTCCCATATTTTTTTTGAATAATCAACATTTAGTTTCTCAAGAACTGCATAATCAAACTCTGTAGTATCTGTTCTTGCACCCAAATGAAAAACGAAATCAATTTGCATCGGGTGATTGCTTAGCCATTCAAACAAATCATTCCGGTCAACCCGGGCGATGATCTTTTTATCTTCGTAATTGTGTTTTTTATTTTCATCATCGAACTCATCAACGATGATAATATTATTATACCCTTTACGATTCAAATAACCAACCATACAGCTGCCAATAAAGCCAGCAGCGCCTGTAACTAATATGACTGAGTTACGATCCAATTTAGATAGAGCTTAATGCAGAACCAGCCTCTTCTTTTGATAAATGATCTTCGATAGCTGAATCATATTCTTCCTGCCACCAATCGATTGTTCCCCAGAAATCGCCGTTCACCAACATCTCACCGCTTGTTACCAATCCAATTCTTTCATGAGGAAAATCTTTCATTGCATTTTCAAACCTTTCTATAAGTTCAGCTTTCACACTTACCACTACCCTGCTTTGACCTTCACCAAATAAATAAGCATCCTCACGCAGATTATCTTTTGTTTCTACAGTAAATCCAAGTTCACGGCTAAACCCGCTTTCACATAATGTGATAAATAAACCACCTTCACTTATATCATGTGCCGATTGGATCAGCTTTTTATTTATTAGCTCAGCAATTTTTTGTTGTAATGAAAACTCTTCATCCAATTCAAAATAAGGTGCTGGTGAGAATTCTACGTTGCAAATCTTAGCAAGATATTGCGATGAATTAATATCGTTGGTTGATCTGCCCAAAAGATAAATAACGTCACCTTCTTCTTTAAAATCCAATGTCATTTTTTCATTTATGTTTTCCAGTAAGCCAACCATGCCTATCGTTGGAGTTGGATAAACGGGACCATCAGGGTTTTGATTATAGAAACTTACATTACCGCCGGTAACAGGTGTATCAAATTTTCTACAAGCCTCTCCCATTCCTTTTATTGCCTGGACAAATTGATAATAAACTTCGGGATCATAAGGATTTCCAAAATTCAAACAATTGGTTACACCCAATGGTTGTCCGCCGCTGCAAACAATATTTCTTGCTGCTTCACTTACAGCGATCATTGTTCCTTTATAAGGATCAGCAAAAACATAACGGCTATTGCAGTCTGTAGTGATCGCCAACCCTTTTTTAGTTCCTTTTACCAAAACAACCGGCGCATCAGTCGGTGCATTTGTTGAAGCATTGTTTGTACAAACCATGCTGTCATATTGATTATATATCCAACGCTTCGATGCAATAGATGGAAGAACAATTAATTTTTCAGCGACCGCTTTCAGATCTCCGGGAACCGCCACAGAATCAGGATCGAACTTTTTTATTTCATCTAAATATTTTGGCTCACGATATTCTCTTTCATATTGAGGCGCACCTCCTCCTAATACCAGGTCATAAGCAGGAAGAGAAGCTTCCAACTCATTATTCATATAGAAATTTAGAATGCCATCATCAGTTACCTCGCCAATCACTGAACAGGGAAGATCCCATTTTTCAAAGATCTTTGTCACTTCGTGCTCTCTTCCTTTTTCTGCAACGAGTAACATTCTTTCCTGGCTTTCACTCAATAACAGTTCCCATGCCTTCATATTTTTTTGACGTGTAGGAACTTTATCAAGATCTATTCTCATGCCCACCTCACCTTTAGCACTCATTTCAGACGTTGAGCATATAATTCCTGCAGCACCCATATCCTGCATCCCAACGACTGCACCAGTTTGAATTACTTCCAAACAAGCTTCCAATAATTTTTTTTCCTGGAATGGATCACCTACTTGTACGGCGGGTAGATCCTGTGCACTTTCTGCCGTGATATCAGCGGATGCAAACGAAGCGCCGCCAATTCCATCTTTACCTGTTGCGCTCCCCACAAACATTACAGGATTACCTTTTCCTTTTGCAGTTGCGGAAACTGTTTCTCCTGCATTCACAATACCAACACTCATTGCATTTACTAATGGGTTGGTATGATAACATTCATCAAAATAAATTTCACCACCAACAGTTGGTACACCAAAGCAGTTTCCATAATGACCGATACCATGCACAACACCAGAAAGTAAATGCTGCGTTTTATCTTCTTCTAAGTTTCCAAAACGCAAAGAGTTTAATGCTGCGATTGGTCTCGCACCCATGGTAAAAATATCTCTATGTATTCCGCCAACTCCTGTGGCCGCTCCCTGGAATGGTTCTATCGCTGAAGGATGATTATGAGATTCAATTTTAAAAACCACACCAAGTCCATCGCCAATATCCATCAACCCGGCATTTTCTTCTCCTGCTTTTACAAGCATTCGCCCACCTTCACGAGGCAAAGTTTTAAGCCACTTAATAGAATTTTTATAACTGCAATGTTCGCTCCACATGCCACTGAAAGCACATAGTTCATTGAAGTTTGGTGTTCGTCCAAGTTTTTGTTTGATAAGTTCAAATTCTTCAGCGGTCAGGCGAAGTTGTTCGGCAGTTTTTACAGTTATTTCCATAGTTTTTTTAAGAAAGCGCAAAGCTAATGATAATGTACGATGTGAGGTGGGGCAATACGTGTGTTTTATAAACTTTAAATTCACTTTTTCATTATCTTATCTTTTAGTTGATATTCCGAACTCAAAGATTTATAGCTATTTTGCGAAGATAAACCTGAGCGATTGTATTATTTATTATTTGCAGGCTACCTCTGTTTATTTGCATGGTTACTCACAAGACTTGGTTTCTTTAAAAAATCAGGACTTAGCAATGCCCAGTTGGTTATTTTGTTTTTGCTAAAGGTAATGGCGGGTATTTTTTATGGCTGGATCGGGATCTATTATGGCCAATATGCCTACATGTTTGATACCTGGGGTTACCACTATGCAAGTATAGAAGAATATAAGCTGCTTTTCCATAACCCATCTGAATACTTTTTCAATATTTTTCAAAGTGGGTATGAGAATAAATATGGAGGTTTTTTTTCGTCAGATTATTCCTGGTGGAATGATTTGAAGAGTAATATGCTCGTCAAGTTTCTTTCATTGCTAAATATTTTCAGCTTTGGCAATTATTATGTAAATGTTATTTTTTATTCTTTTATCACTTTCACAGGGCCAGTTGCAATTTATCGGGTGTTCAGAGATGTATTCCCTGGTAAAAAAGTTCATGTGTTATTGGCAACTTTTTTAATTCCTTCATTCGCTTACTGGACAAGCGGTATCCATAAAGACGGTCTTGTTTTCATGGCGATAAGCCTTATCACTTATCATGTCTATTTTGGGTTAAAAGAAAAAAGATTTAAGCTCTCCCGCATATTCCCTTTGTTTATTTCATTTATCATTATTCTTGCATTCAGAAATTTTCTGTTTGTAATATTGATTCCCGCATTAATCGCCTGGATACTTTCAACAAGGATCCAAAAAAGAACTGCTCTGATTTATTTTTCTACCTATTTAATATGCGGATTACTTTTCTTTTCATTGAGATACATTTTTCCATGGCTTGATCTTCCCCAAGCTGTTGTTGACAAACAAAAAGCCTTTAAAACATTGCAGGGGAATTCGGGCATTGAGCTTCCTGAATTAAAACCAACTGTTGGCAGCTTTTTGATGAATACACCACATGCTTTAAGCTCCACAACACTTCGTCCGCACCCGGGAGATGTAAAACATATTCTTTCGATGGCGGCGGCATCGGAAACCGTATTCCTTCTGCTTCTCTTTTTTTTATTTTTATTCTGGCGAACAAATGGAGTAAAGTCGACTTCATTTATTTGGTTTTGTATCTTCTTTTCATTTTCTTTTTTACTATCGATAGGTTTTACGGTAAATTTTCTTGGTGCGATAGTTCGATATAGAAGTATTGTACTCCCTTTTTTATTTGTTCCTGTCATTAGTCTTATTAATTGGGAAAGGATATATTTCATTCTCTTTGATAATATTAAAAATAATTCTAATGTTTCAAATACTTAGTAGTCGCCCGTAGTTTTATAATAGTTATTCATTTTTTTGACAAAATTTTCCACATTCTGTTACGAAAAGCCATATACCTTCAAAAAATTATTGGTTTTATTCCCCAATATGCTTTTTTTTGCACTTGAACCTCTTTATTAAAATTTAAATGCAATTGTTATGGTGTCATCAAAACTAGAATACATCTGGTTGGACGGCTATAAGCCAATTCAGAGCCTGAGAAGTAAAACTAAAATCGAAAAAAACTTTAGTGGCAAGCTAGAAGATTGTCCAATGTGGTGCTTTGACGGTTCATCAACCGAACAAGCTCCGGGAGGATCATCTGACTGTTTGTTAAAACCAGTATTTATTGCTAAAGACCCACAAAGGAAAAATGCTTACCTCGTAATGTGTGAAGTATTAAGTCCGGACAGCACTGCGCATGAATCGAATGGCAGGGCAACAATTGAAGATGATGACAATGATTTCTGGTTTGGATTTGAGCAAGAATATTTCTTGTGGAATCCTGCAACAAATAAACCTATTGGTTTTCCTGAAGGTGGTTTTCCGGGACCACAAGGTCCTTACTATTGTTCAGTTGGTGCAGCCAATGCGTATGGTCGTGCGATAGTGGAAGAACATCTTGACGCATGTCTTGAGGCCGGACTGAATGTGGAGGGTATCAATGCGGAAGTAGCAACAGGACAATGGGAGTTCCAAATCTTTGCTAAAGGCGCAAAAGCTGCTGGCGACCAGGTTTGGGTTGCACGTTATCTATTAGAAAGAATTGGAGAAAAATATGGTATCGCTATCAACTGGCATTGTAAACCACTTGGCAATCTTGATTGGAACGGAAGTGGAATGCATGCAAATTTTTCCAATGAATTATTAAGAACTTGCGGAAGTAAAGAGATATACGAACAGATCTGCGAAGGTTTCAGGCCATTTGTAAAAGAGCATATCGAAGTTTATGGACCAGACAATCATCTTCGTCTTACCGGTAAGCATGAAACAGCCGCAATATCAGATTTCAAGTTTGGTATTTCTGATCGTGGCGCTTCAATTCGTATTCCGATCGGTACTGTTGAAAAAGGCTGGAAAGGTTGGTTGGAAGATCGTCGTCCGAATAGCGCTGCTGATCCTTATAAAGTAGCTGCACGCATTATTAAAACTGTGAAAATAGCAGAAGCGAATTTGGCGCAGGTGACGCAGGGGGAAAAGAAAGTTGCTTAATAGAAGAGGTTTAATAAATATTTATTCACCAAATTTTAAGGTAAGCTTTTAAACAGGGCTTACCTTTTATATTTGAGACCAATTAAAAAAGTATAAAAAAAATATCATGTCATTACGATTTAACGCTATCAACAATTTATCTTCTGCACAGGAAGTACAAGTAGAAAATCCAACCAGGATCACAGCCATTTTTGGTGAAAGTGTTTTTACAGTAAAAACTGCCAGGGAATTTTTAAGTGATGAGGCATATAAAAGTCTTGTTGGTTCAATCAGGACCGGCCAAAAGATCGATCGTGCAATGGCCAACCAGATCGCCAGTGGCATACGTTCATGGGCAGAAGGAAAAGGTGTAACTCACTTTACACACTGGTTTCAACCATTAACAGGAACGACTGCCGAAAAGCACGATTCATTTTTTACAATTAAAAGTGATGGCACTCCAATAGAACAATTTGAAGGTGATGCTTTGATACAGCAGGAACCAGACGCTTCATCTTTTCCAAGCGGTGGTTTGCGTGCAACATTTGAAGCAAGAGGTTATACAGCATGGGATCCTTCATCTCCTGCATTTATAATGGAGATCGGAAATGGAAAAACACTTTGCATTCCTACCATCTTTGTTTCTTATACTGGTGAATCTCTCGACTACAAAGCGCCATTATTAAAAGCTTTGGAAGCGTTAAATAAATCCGCTGTTGATGTTTGTAATTATTTTGATAGGAATGTAACCCGGGTAACAGCAACACTCGGATGGGAACAGGAATATTTTGTAATTGATGAAGGACTCTATAATGCCCGCCCGGACCTGGTAATGTGCGGAAGAACAGTGTATGGACATAGTTCAGCAAAAGGTCAGCAATTGGAAGATCATTATTTTGGTTCTATCCCTGAAAGGATATATGCCTTTATGCGCGACTATGAAAATGAATCCTACAAGTTGGGAATTCCTCTTCGTACAAGACATAATGAGGTGGCGCCTGCACAATATGAGTGTGCACCGATCTTTGAAGAAGTAAGTGTTGGTGTTGATCATAACTCTCTATTAATGGATGTGATGGATCGTGTTGCCCGTCGTCATAAGTTGAGAGTATTGCTGCACGAGAAACCATTTGCAGGAATAAATGGCAGCGGCAAACATAATAACTGGAGCATGGCTACGGATACCGGAGTTAATCTGTTGGCTCCTGGTAAAACGCCAAAGACAAACCTGATGTTCCTTACATTTTTTGTAAATACAATCAAAGCTGTACATGACTATGCTGATGTATTAAGAGCATCTATTGCATCTGCGCCAAATGATCATCGTCTTGGTGCTAATGAAGCGCCACCGGCGATCATCTCCGTTTTCATTGGTGAATACCTGACAAAAGTTTTAAATGAGCTTAAAGAAAGAGTGACAGCGAAAATGGACGAAACAGATGAAAGCATGTTGAAGATCGACATTCATAAAAGTATTCCAGAGCTTTTATTAGATAACACAGACAGGAACAGGACATCACCGTTTGCATTTACTGGAAATAAATTTGAATTCCGTGCAGTAGGTTCTTCGGCAAATTGTGCCAATGCAATGACAGTGTTGAATACGATCATGGCAGATACATTGAGAAAATTCAAGTCGGAAGTGGATGGCCATGTTGAGAAAGGTGAGAAAAAAGAAATCGCCATCATGCATGTATTGCGTCAATACATTGTAGCAGGCGAAAAAGTCTTATTTGAAGGCGATGGCTATAGCGAAGCATGGCAAAAAGAAGCAGAGAAAAGAGGTTTACCCAATGTAAAAACAACCCCGCTGGCATTGGATTCAATGATAACTGAAAAAGCCAAAAAACTTTTTGAAAATAACGATGTGTACACTCACGGCGAACTGGAAGCAAGGCATGAGATAGAATTGGAAAAATATATTAAGAAAGTTCAGATAGAAAGCCGCATCATGGGCGAATTGGCAACAAGCCATGTTTTACCGGCAGCTATCCGTTATCAAAATCTATTGGCAAATAATATTAAAGGGTTGAAAGAATCCGGTTTGAAAGAATCTGCATTTGCCAATCAAAAACAAATACTGGAAAAAATTTCAGAGCACATCAATAAAACAAGCGACCTGGTAGAAAAAATGATCGAAGCAAGAAAAATTTGTAACAACATGGAAGGCACAAGAACAAAAGCTATCGCTTACCAAAGCCAGGTCAAAGATGCTTTTTTTGATGACATCCGCTACCATGTTGATAAGCTGGAATTGTTGGTAGATGATCGTGAGTGGTACTTGCCGAAGTACAGGGAGATCTTATTTTTGAGATAACAACTGATGAATGATAGTTGAAAGTTCCGACCAAAGCCGGAACTTTTCTCATAGTAACTACAATGTGGTATTTTTAAGCAGCCATTTATTCTATGCGAATCAAAAAAATACTAAAGAGGGTAGTTATTGCGATCGTTCTTGTTTTCATTGTCGCCTTTACCTGGCTTGCTTTTATGGTATTCCCAGCTGTCAGTGGTTATGGTTCCAAAAATCTTTGTTCTGCAGTTTATCTTCAACATCGAAATCCTGTTGATGTAATTAATGAAGACCTCGCAGATTTTCCTTTGTCACTCGGAACATTTACTGTGAATGAAAAGGATTCTTCTGTTACGGGTTCTGTGTGGGGACTCGCAAAAAGAAAAACAATTTTTCGTAAAGGAGTTGGCTGTACACTTATAAATGATTTTACGGAAGAAGAAATCAGAAAACAACAATTCCTGCTACCGTCTAAACCTGTTATTAATGCAGATAGCATACCCTGGCCATATGGTGATAAATTATCTGACACTATGCCTGGAATAATTAACAAGGAACAATTAGAAAATGCCGTAAACAATGTAATGAATGAAACAGCTGATGGAAAATCAACTTATACCAGGGCAGTGTTAGTGATATATGATGGGAATATAATTGCCGAAAAATATGCACAGGGTTTTGACAAGAATACCGTGATGCTTGGTTGGTCAATGGCGAAAAGTTTAACTGCTGCAATGATCGGTATATTAGTAAAAGAAAATAAACTCTCTGTTGATTCACCGGCGCCGATAGCTTCATGGACTAGCACTAAAAAACAAAAGATAACGATAAAGAATTTATTACAGCAAACAACCGGGCTTGATTTTACTGAAATATATTCTAGGCCAAGTAGTGTAACTAAAATGCTATTTAGTAAAGGAGATATGGCAGCTTATACTGAAGCCCTCCCTTTAAAACATGAGCCTGGAACTGTATTCAATTATTCAGGCGGTAACTCAAATATTCTCAGTAAAATAATCAGGCAGACCGTGGGCGAAAAAAATTATGCTGCCTTTCCTTACAGCGAATTGTTTTATAAAATAAATGCCTACAGTTTTTTGTTAGAACCTGACGCATCGGGAACTTATATCGGTTCATCATATACGTATGCTACAGCAAGAGATTTTGCCCGGTTTGGATTATTATATTATAATAACGGTGTTTGGAATGGTGAACAAGTATTGCCTGGGAATTGGGTTAAAGAAAGCATAGAACCGTCTAATGCTGACAAGCAAAAACATTATGGCTACCAGTTTTGGCTAAATGGTTATGATAAAATAGATCCAACAAAACGTCGGTATCCTGATGTGCCAGAAGACATGTATTTCGCTGACGGTTTTGGCGGGCAGGATATATATATTATTCCTTCAGAAAAGTTAGTAGTTGTTCGTTTGGGTTTGCATGGAATTAACGAGAATAAATTTTTGAAAGAAGTCATTCAATCGGTCCGCTCACAGTAACAATCAGTCTCACATCAGGCTAAAGCAAAAAAGCGGTAACTTGTTTTGCGTGTTGATGAAATCGCCAACGGTCATCTAAATATTTGCTATGCTCAAGAAGTTTCAGAAAACTTTTACCGAATTAATATCGATCATTGAACGGAGGGAATACAACAAACTATCTGAATGTTCAATCGAGCTCCCCCAAAAATTCAACTGGGTTCGGGATGTATTTGATCCATTAATTGTGCATGCACATGCTGACCGCAACATGCTGGAATTAGTTACAGACAATCCATCAGAAGCTGTGACGCTTACTTATAAGCAAGGATCAGAAAAATGTAACCAATTATTGAATTTTTTGCGCAAGCAAAACGTACAACAGGGAGATGATTTATTTATCATGTGCGGCTTGAATGAAGGATTATGGACAAGTTATCTGTCAGCTATCAAAGGTGGGCTTATCTTAATCCCTGCAGCAAGCATACTTAGTGTAAATGACATCGTTTATCGATTTGAAAAAGCAGCTCCCAAAGTAATTATTACTGACAAGGACAATGCACAAAAGATGGAGCAGGCTTTGTCACTATATAACCATCCAGTTAAAGTGAAGTTGCTGCTGGATGGGGAAAAGTATGGATGGACATCTTATAGCACAATCGATAAAGAAGCAAAAAATGCAATCGCAGCCGATACAAATAAAGATGATGACTTGTTTTGGTTCTTTACTTCCGGAACTACTGGAATGCCAAAAGTAGTGGTACATACCCAATCAAGTTATCCTTTAGGACATTTAACGACCGCTGCATGGATTGGATTGAAAGCCGGGGATAAACATTTCAATATTTCACAACCAGGATGGGCAAAGTTTGCATGGAGTTGCATGTTTGCCCCGCTGAATCTGGGTGCTACTGCTTTTGCTTACGTGTCGAAAGGAAGATTTGTAGCCAGCAGCTATCTGAAAATTATACAGGATCATGAAGTAACTACTCTTTGTGCACCACCAACTGCATTGCGGTTGCTGATCAATGAAAATTTAAATGAATACAAATTCTCATTGCGTGAATGCGTGAGTGCTGGCGAACCTTTGAATGCAGAGGTTATAAAGATCTGGAAAGATGGAACAGGTCTTGAGATACGTGATGGCTATGGACAAACAGAAAGCACTTGTATGATCTGTAATTTGCCGGCCAGCAAGGTTAGATTTGGTTCGATGGGCAAACCAACCTTTATTTATGATATGCTCATTGCAGATGCAGATGGGAATGAATTACCTGTTCATGAAACCGGGCAGATCGCAGTTCGCATGCATTCTGAAAAATTTCGTGGAATTTTCAAATCATATATCGGTGATGAGAAAAAACAAAAACAAGTTTTCAAGTATGGACTTTATTATACGGGTGATAAAGCTTATAAAGATGAAGATGGCTATTATTGGTTTGTTGGCAGAGATGATGATGTGATCAAATCATCTGATTACCGCATCGGTCCTTTTGAAATTGAAAGTGTTTTGCTGGAAATAGATGAAGTATTGGAATCCGCTGTTGTTGGCAGCCCCCATCCGATCAAAGGACAGGAAGTAAAAGCATTTGTTGTATTGGTTCCTGACTTTGTTGCAACCAAAGAACTCTCACATAAAATTTTCCATTATTGCAAAGGTCATTTAGCGCCATATAAAGTTCCGCGGATCATTGAATTTGTAACGGAACTTCCTAAAACCATTAGTGGTAAAATAAGGCGGATAGAATTAAGAGCAGCAGAAGAACATCGAAAAGCAATAAAAGAAAAAAGAGATAATGAATATTTTGTTGCCGACAGATAGGTGGGTTATGAGCCCGGCTTTATTGATTCAATTAAGCTCCTGTTGCGTCGCATTCTTCAAGGCTTTGGAATTCTATTTGACCTTTCTTCTTTATTGCTGTTCAAGCTTAATAATAATTCAAGAATAGTAAATTCCACTAACAACTGAAGTAATCATTTCTATCCTTGTCCGTGGCGTTCCAAAACGGATTTAGTTGTTTCCATACAGGTAACTAATACACCTTTTACTTCATTATCTTCTCCGAATGCTGGACTATAACTGAATGTCCAGTAAATATCTTCAACCTTGCCATTACGATAAAAAGGCACCAGTTGATCTTCAAACCATACCGGTTTATTTGTGACAACAACCTGCTGAATGAGCGGACCGATAATGTGCCATATCTCACCCCATACAACTATTGCTTTTTTGCCGATAGCAGGATGTTTTCCGTTTACGCCAAGACTTGGACGAAATGCCTCATTGTAAAAACAAAGAAAGTCATCACCCCAAAATAGAAACATTGGAAAAGCCGAGTGGAGTATATTGCTGAGTGTGATCCTCAGGCTCAGTGGCCAATCATCTATATCGCCGATGCATGTTTTGGACCAATCGTATTGAAATATCAGTTCACCTAATTCACCATTGTTTTGCAAAAATGGATAATCTTCAATATGTTTTTCCTGTATGGTCAAAACTGTAGTTATTTGTAAATATAATGTTTAATAAATTGCTAAGAAGTTATTCTAAGACTCAACAAAAAGAAATAGATCATTAATGTTCAGATTTAAGTGTAATTCAGAAATAGTAAATTGCAATAACAACTGGCACATAGGGTAACCACTGCATGGCAAATAATACATCTCAACACATCGTAAATACGGCTGCAAATCTCTTAGGTTTATGCCTTTTTGTTATTACCTCATTGCATATTACTGATACGGCGGAATCAAGTATTATTGATGAATTCGTATCTGTCATTGCGTTATTGCTTGCATTTTCCTGTTTGTTTTCCTTTTTTTCTATCCGGACAAAACAGCCGGCGAAAGAGAAGCTATTTGAAGCGATCGCTGATTATTTATTTATAATTTCCCTGATAGGAATTGTAATTATCATTTTATTGCTGGTGTTCCACTTTATAAAGTGAACACTACTCAAAAGATGTTATACCTTTAAAGAAGTAATTTATTTGCTGAATAATAGGCTACCTTGTTTTCTCAATCTTTACATCATGAGCCTTATTCAACAACATCGCAGAAAATTTTTGCAAACAGGGGTTCTGGGATTTTGTACTACATTTTTTTCCGGCCTGCCAAAAGTAAGTTTTGCTAAAACTGCTTCTAATAATGTTAAAGGAATTGTAGTGCATGAAGATGAGGGAATACATATTTTAACAGGCAGGCGCAAAGTGCCAATAACTATTAAGATCTCCAAAACAAAGCATGGCGTTGACGGTATTTCATTTTGTTTGGAAGACCAGATCCCTGGACGCAAGATGCGTATTCATAAACATCTGAACAATGATGAACTTATTTTCATTCACAAAGGGGAAGGTACCTTAACACTAGATGAAAAATCTATTGAAGTCAAGACCGGAGATGTTGTATTTGTTCCCAGGGACACCTGGCATGGACTAGACAATACCGGTAAAGAAAATCTTTCGATGATTTTTCAGTATTCCCCGGCGGGATTTGAAGAATATTTTATTGAGAACGGAACATTAGTCGGAATGCCTCCAAAAGAAAGAAGCGATGAAGAATATGCAATTACCGAAAAAAAATATGGGATGGTTTATAAAGACCTCAATGTTGTTAAGTAGCAAGAATGATTGTACTATATGCGGGTAAATGCTTATTGGTGAATAGCGAGCAGAAACTTGAACGGAGCGTCGCAACTGACGATGCTATGAAATACTGAAGCTGGTATTCAAAAAAATTAACGAAGAACAAACCCCTCCAAAAACTTTGTGTTGAAATCTCCACTGCGGAAACGTTCGTCCTGCATTAATTGCAAATGAAATGGGATCGTTGTTTTTACTCCTTCTATCACATATTCACTTAGCGCACGGTACATCGTATCGATAGCTTCGTTACGAGTACGGGCAATCGTGATCAACTTACCGATCATTGAATCATAAAAAGGTGGAATAACGTAACCGGCATACACATGGCTGTCAACACGAACACCATGTCCGCCGGGTGTGTGCAGCACAGTTATCTTTCCAGGAGAAGGTCGAAAATCATTGTAAGGATCTTCAGCATTGATGCGACATTCAATAGCATGTCCTTGCGGTATATAGTCTTTACCGCTGATCCTCTCACCCATTGCTATCTTCAATTGTTCTTTGATAAGATCAAAATTGATGACTTCTTCCGTTACGCAATGTTCCACCTGGATACGGGTGTTCATTTCCATGAAATAAAAATTGCGATTCTTATCAACTAAAAATTCAACGGTGCCGACACTTTCATAGCTGATGGCGCCTGCGGCTTTCTTTGCGGCGTCACCCATTTTCTGCCGAAGCTCATCCGTCATAAATGGTGATGGAGATTCTTCCACCAGTTTCTGATGACGACGTTGAATAGAACAATCTCTTTCACTCAAATGGCAAACATTTCCAAACTGGTCGCCGGCAACCTGTATTTCTATATGACGTGGCTCTTCTACAAATTTTTCCATGTAGATGCCATCATTTTTAAATGACGCACCTGCTTCTGCTTTTGCAGTATTATATGCTCTTTCCATTTCGGCATCGTCCCAAACAATACGCATACCTTTTCCACCACCACCTGCCGTTGCTTTTAAGATAACAGGATAACCCATATCTTTTGCCAAACCTTTTGCTTCTTCCAAACTCTGCAATAATCCTTCACCACCCGGAACGACAGGCACACCTGCTTTTATCATTGTATCTTTTGCAGTGATCTTATCTCCCATCGAATTGATCATATCGGGTGTAGGCCCAATAAATTTTATCTGGTGATCGGCACATATCTGTGCAAACTTTGCATTCTCTGCTAAAAAGCCATAACCGGGATGTATTGCATCTGCATTTGTAATCTCTGCCGCTGACATCAAATGAGGAATGTTGAGATATGAATCGCTGCTTTGCGGTTTACCGATACAAACTGCTTCATCAGCAAATTTCACATGGAGACTATCCCGATCCGCAGTGGAGTAAACTGCAACTGTTTTAATTCCCATTTCCCTGCATGTGCGGATAACACGGAGGGCAATCTCTCCCCTATTTGCTATTAAAACTTTTTTGAACACAGATAATAATTAAAAATTAATAATTAAAAAGTCAAAATAAGACTCTTGGTTTTTGAGTTTTTACTTTTGACCTTTTACTTTAGGCCGGCTCAACAAGAAATAAGGGCTGATCATATTCCACTGGCGAAGCATCTTCAACGAGGATCTTTACGATCTTTCCTTTGACTTCGCTTTCAATTTCATTAAATAATTTCATGGCTTCAATGATACAAACCACTTTGCCGGGATTGATCTCATCTCCTACTTCAACAAAGTTTGGTTTATCAGGTCCCGACTTGCGATAGAATGTACCGATCATTGGGCTCCTGACAGTGATAACATTACTTGCTGTAGACAGTGCTTCTTTAGTTGTCTCAGTGGAAGTGGTTGGTTGTACGGCTGGACCACCGGGGGAAGTATGTGCAGGTACATGATGAATTTGCGGGGCAACAGGTGCTGTATGTACCGGAGCACTCATCACATGTTGAATCTTGTCTTCTTTTTGTTTTATAGTTACTCTGAAATCTTTCAATTCCACAGTTACTTCACCAATATTTGATTTGTTGACCATTTTGATCAACTCCTGAATCTGCTTGAAGTCCATGTTTTTCAAATTAAGTTGGTTTTGTCCAAAGAAATTCCTCGGAATGAATTAAGGGACGGCTAAGATAGGGAAATCAAATCCGCAATGCTCCTGTTTTTGGTAAGTTTTGGGCAAAATCGGGTCAAAATCATATAAAAATGCCCAGAATCCTATCGATTTTGGGCAAAATCTTTAAAAAGCCAAATCTCTATTTTACTCTCTCAACATACTCACCTGTTTTTGTATTGATGCGGATAAGTTCACCTTCATTTACAAAAAGAGGCACGCCAACAGTAGCGCCAGTTTCCAGCGTTGCGGGCTTTAATGTACGGGTTGCTGTATCGCCACGAACACCTGGCTCGCAATAAGTGATCAATAAAGTGATTTTATCGGGAAGTTCAGCGCCCAGCACCTGGTCGTTTTCGGTATTGATCAAAATACCAACTTCCTGACCTTCTTTAAGGTATTGTGGGGCATCGATAGTTTCCGGTTGTAGTGCGATCTGTTCGAAAGTCTCACTATCCATGAAATTATAACCTGTATCATCCTTATATAAAAACTGGTAAGTTCGTCTTTCTACACGTACAGGATAAATATTATCTCCTGAGTTCCAGGTTTTTTCAATGCTACGGCTGTTGTCTACCCCTTTCAGTTTAGCCCACACTTTGGCAGCTGCACGGGCAGTTTTATTTTCGCCAAATTCCACTACACTGTAAAGACTGCCGTCCAGGTTTAAGATCATTCCACGACTGATATCTGATGTATTTGCCATTTTCTTGTAAGATAATTTTTGAGGCGGCAAAGATAAGGTTAGATAGCCTTATGGCAAAGTGTGAATGGAAAGTTATGTACTGTTCGAATTCGTTATAATTATGAATAATAAAGTTTCTTTGCATAATGAAAACTGTAATCACTCTTTTTGTTTTTATACAAGTTTCAATATTTGCCTTTGCGCAGCAAACTGACCCACCGTATAAAAGATTTCCCACCGTACCCCCTCTTAAATTGCTATTGACGGATAGCTCAACAATTTTCACAGATAAGCAACTGAAAAAAAATACACCGTTATTCTTCATTTTATTTAGTCCTGATTGTGAGCATTGTCAAAAAGAAACGGAAGAGCTAATTGATAAGATAGATAGTTTCAAAAACATAGAAATAGTGATGGCGACTTTTATGCCAGTTGATAAAATGAAAGCCTTTTATGATAATTACAAACTAAACCGATTCTCAAATATTACAGTTGGATATGATATGCAGCATATCCTTGCTACTTATTACCGGATCAGCTACACCCCCTTCCTCGCCTTTTATGATAAAAAAGGCAATTTGATAGAAGGAGTTCAGGGCGCACTTCCTTTAACAAAAGTGCTGGAATATTTTAAAGAATAGTATGTCTCTTTAAAATGACATACGTGTCACACCTCTTCTGATTTCCAACTCTTTATTTTCTTGATCACATCTTGGCAAGATTTTTTTAGGGTACAAATATCATGACTAATGTGCCCACTATAAACCTTGTAGCTTTTTATAAGTATTTACTTGTATTTAGCTTTTTTCTGCTGCCTTTTTTTGCATTTTCCCAATTGCAATTGAATATTAATAACGATACTTCAAAATATAAGATCACTGAAGCAAGTAAAAACTATGACCCAAAACTTTCTTATCAAAAAAAATGGGGAACACATTACCGAAAAGAATGGGCAACACTTGTAAAAGTCAGGATTGTAAAACTTGACACACTGGCTGGCGGGCTAGTTCCTTATCAAAGCGGTGGCGGAAGACAAAGCAAAAGTTTGCGATTAAAAGATAAGGATGGAAGAGAATATGTTTTAAGAAGTGTTGATAAGAGTTTTGGAAAAGCATTACCGGATATTTACCAGGGAACATTTATTGAATCGATCATCAATGACCAGGTTACAATAGGACATCCTTATGCACCATTAACGATTCCAACTTTAGCAGACGCGGCTGGCGTATATCATACCAACCCTCAATTAGTTTTTATTCCTGAGCAACCTGCGCTTGATTCTTTCAATAAAGATTTTGGCAACGAGCTTTACATGCTTGAACAACGCCCGGATGAGAATTGGGAAACAGCTGCAAACTTTGGCAATTCAAAAAATATTATTGGCACAGAAAAAATGCTGGATGAGCTTCGTGAAGATAATGAGCATCGTGTTGATCAGCTTGCTTATGTAAGAGCCCGGTTATTTGATTTTTTTATTGGTGACTGGGGACGTCATGAAGATCAGTGGCGATGGGCAAGTTTTAAAAAAGATGAAGAGGAAATTTTTAAACCAATCCCCCGTGACAGGGACCAGGCATTTACAAAATTTGATGGTAGCTGGCTAAAAGCTGCGATCGCTGTTGCTGATCTCGATCATTTGCAATCATTTGATTATACAATTAAAGATGTAACAACCTATGGCTTCACTGCTCGTAACCTTGACAGGCGGGTTGCCAACGAACCCTCATTGAAGCAATGGACTGATATTGCAAAAGATCTCCAGCATTCATTGACTGATGGAGTAATTGAACAAGCGATCAAACAAATGCCAACAGAAGCATTTACTATTTCAGGGAAAGATATTATTGAAAAATTAAAATCGCGGCGCAGTCATCTTGTTGAGTATGCCACTGCCTATTATAAATTCCTGGCAAAAGAAGTTGACATTGTAGGTTCTGATAAAAAGGAATTATTCCAGGTAACGAGGTTAAATGATAATGAGACAGTAGTAAAAGTTTACAAACTTAAATTAGAAGGAGACTCCACAGACAAGCTGGTCTATGAAAGGAAATTTTATGCAGCGGAAACGAACGAAATAAGGTTGTACGGGATGAATGCTGACGATGTTTTTGTTGTAACAGGAAATACCAACAAAGGAATTTTGATGCGCATTATCGGAGGTGGTGGCGACGACCTTCTTGAAGACAGTTCAGTAGTAACCGGAAGAAAAAAGTTAACGCAAGTATATGATAATGATAAAAACAGTTTTGAACGTGCTTCCGAAACCCGCTTGCACATTAGCGATGATTCTGTATTGAACAATTACAATTATAACTCATTTAAATATGACAAAAAAGGATTCCGGGTAGAACCAGGTTTTGTTTCACTCACTTTGGGTTATGGGATGATAAAACATAAATGGCAAAAAGATCCTGCCGGAATGGATCAAAGTATCAAGGTAAAATACTCAATAAACAGAGGTGCCGCTTTAATTGATTACCGGATAAATTTTTACCAGTTGTTCGGAAAATGGAATGCATTTATTGGTGCAGGTGCAGGACTGCCAAACGTTGTCAACTTTTTTGGTATTGGAAATGAAAGCAGCTTTGAAAGCTATACAAGGAAATATTATCGACTCCGCAGTCATGAATATTATGGAAGATTTGGGATTAATCGCAGTATCGGTCATTCACAGGTAGAAGTTGGTGGGCTTTATCAAACAATTCGCATCCTGGCTGACTCGAATCGTTTTGTTACAACTATCAAGGATGGTGGTAACGGTTTGGATCTTGAAAGAAAACATTTTGTTAGCGGAAATATCACGTACAGGTATCAAAAGACTGATCATCCAATTATCCCCGTAAAAGGATTTCGTTTTTTAAGCAGTGCGGCTTATCTCTATAACTTCAATGAGCCTGACCATTCTTTTACAAGACTCACTTCTGATGCAGCAGTTTATATCCCTGTTTGGAAATTTATTTCATTGGCAGTTCGTGCCGGTGGCGCTGCTAATATTGGTGATGCAGAGTTCTATCAATTAAATATTTTAGGAAGTCATGATAACCTGAGAGGCTTTAGGAAATATCGTTTTTATGGCAAGCAAAGTTTTTACAACAACAATGAATTGCGGTTCATCTTCAATGCAAAAAATAAAGTTTTCAATGGCAAATACGGCTTGGTAGGTTTCTTTGACAATGGCCGTGTTTGGTATCCCGGCGAAACTTCAAATACATGGCATTCTGGATACGGAATTGGTGCTTTTCTCTCACTGTTTAATAAGTTTGTTGTTAGCGGAGCCTATGGAATTTCAAAAGAAGACCGCGTAGCATCAGTTTATTTTGGATTCTACTTTTAATGATCAAAAAAATAGAATTCCGTCAGTATAAATCTAAGTTCTCACACCTATCTTCGCAGCTCAAAATATTTTTTACAAAACTCATATTGATCATGAAAGTAACTGTTGTTGGAGCCGGTGCAGTAGGCGCTACCTGTGCTGATAATATTGCCCGTAAAGAACTTTGCGAAGAATTAGTTCTGCTGGATATAAAAGAAGGCATTGCAGAAGGTAAGGCACAAGACATGATGCAGACCGCAGCTCTTCTTGGATTTGATACTAAGATAACGGGCAGTACAAGTGATTATTCAAAGACAGCAGGCAGCAATGTTGTTGTAATTACATCAGGATTACCACGCAAGCCCGGAATGACACGTGAAGAATTGATAGGTGTAAATGCCGGGATCGTAAAAGGTGTTTGTGAAAATATTTTGAAACACTCTCCAAATGCGATCATCATTATGATCAGCAACCCTATGGATACAATGACTTATCTCGCATTAACATCAACTGGCTTGCCAAAAAACAAGATCATTGGCATGGGTGGTGCATTAGACAGCAGCCGTTTTAGATACCAGTTAAGCCAGCATCTTGGTTGCAGCCCTGCTGATTTGAATGCTGTGGTTGTGGGGGGTCACGGTGATACAACAATGATCCCATTAATTCGCCTTGCAACTTGGAACAGTACACCGGTAACAAAATTTTTGAATGCAGATCAGCAAAAACAAATTATAAATGATACAATGGTTGGTGGTGCTACACTTACAAAGCTCATCGGAACATCTGCATGGTATGCCCCAGGTGCTGCCGGTGCAGCAATGGTTGAAGCGATTGTTCGTGATGAGAAAAAATTATTTACCTGTTGCGTTGCATTGGATGGTGAATATGGACAAAAAGATATCTGTCTTGGCGTACCAGTTGTTATTGGAAAAAATGGTTGGGAAAAGATCCTTGACTTTGGCTTAAATGCCGAAGAGCAAGCTGCAATTAATAAAAGCGCAGATGCTGTAAGAAGCATGAACGATGTCCTGAAAACTTTATAGAATTCTAAACTTTGTTTTACAGGCGAACATCCTGTTCGCCTTTTTTATTTAATGGCAAACTCAAATTTATCTTTGCATCATGCATTATGTCTCAGTTGAAGGGTTAACAAAAAGTTTTGGGATTAAACCGTTATTCTCAAATATCTCTTTTCATATTGAAGAAGGAGACAAAGTTGCATTAGTAGCAAGGAATGGTTCTGGCAAAACAACCTTGCTAAAAATACTTGCCGGCCAGGAAACGGGCGATGAAGGAAAAGTGTGGGTCAACAAAGATGTTGATGTCGTATTGTTTGAACAAGATCCTATTTTCACTGAGAACAAGACGGTGCTTAATAATATTTTTTTTCATGATCACCCGATCATAAATGCAATAAAAGAATACGAGGCTGCAGATGATGAAGGAAGTGAAGAGAAACTCAATGCTGCTATTATCAAGATGGATGAGCTTGGCGCCTGGAATTTTGAAACCAAAGTGAAACAAGTGTTGGGTAAATTAAATATTCACCATTTACAACAAAATATTTCTACGCTTAGCGGTGGACAACGCAAAAGGGTGGCGCTTGCAAAAACATTAATTGATATCGGCTTTGAGCATAAACATGTTTTATTGATAATGGATGAACCCACCAACCATCTTGATGTAGAAATGGTGGAATGGCTGGAAAATTATTTAAGCAGCCAAAACACAACATTGCTGCTCGTAACACACGACCGGTATTTTCTTGATACCGTATGCGATGAGATTTGGGAAATGGATGATGACAAACTATATGTTTACAAAGGTGATTATGGAAACTATTTAGAGAAAAAAGCTGCACGATTGGAAAGTGACACTGCCAGTATTGAAAAAGCAAGAAACACGTACCGAAAGGAATTAGAATGGATGCGAAAACAACCGCGGGCAAGAACAACTAAAAGCAAAAGCCGACAGGATAATTTTTATATAGTTGAAAAAAAAGCGAAACAGCAGATTGTTGATGAACAACTGCAATTAGAAATGAAAATGAACCGGCTTGGGGGTAAAATTGCTGAGCTGAAAAAAGTTTATAAAAATTATGGCGACCGAATAATTTTAAAAGGATTTGATTACACCTTTAAAAAAGGTGATCGCATTGGCATTGTGGGTAAAAACGGAACAGGTAAAACAACTTTCTTAAATATTCTTCAAAGTTTGGAAAAACCAGATAGCGGGAAAATAAATATTGGCGATACAGTCATATTCGGAAATTATTCTCAACAGGGATTGCTAGTAAAAGAAGATGTAAGAGTAATTGAATATGTAAAATCGATAGCCGAAAATTTTCCCCTCGCTAAAGGCGGTTCATTGAGTGCCGCACAGTTTCTTGAATTGTTCTTATTTCCGCCGGATAAACAATACACCTACCTATCAATGCTAAGTGGCGGTGAAAAGAAACGATTGCAATTGTTGACCATTCTTTTCCGCAATCCAAATTTTTTAATTCTTGATGAACCGACCAACGACCTTGATCTGCCAACATTAGGAGTGCTTGAGAACTTTCTGGCAGAGTTCCAGGGTTGTCTTGTTCTGGTTTCACATGATCGATATTTTATGGATCGCCTTGTAGATCATCTTTTCGTTTTTGAAGGAGATGGAATCATTAAAGATTTCCCGGGAAATTATTCTCAATACAGAGATTCAATTGTCAACAGTCAACAGTCGACAGAAAAAGTGAATAACCTGAAACAACCGCTTGTTAACCATGAACAAATGACCGCAGACAAGAAACGCCAACTTACATTCAAGGAAAAAAGAGAATTTGAAACATTGGAAAAGGAAATCGCTGAGTTAACTAAAGAAAAGGAGTTAGTAGATCTACGTTTAAACAGTGGTCATGAGACATTTGAGGAATTACAAAAACTATCAAACCGTATTGGTCAAATAAGCGAATTGCTTGATGAAAAAGAATTGCGTTGGTTGGAATTGAGTGAATTACTACAATAATTTATACTATTGTCTTGCAAAATCAAATAAGTGGTTCTACATTTGCGTCCAAATCCCCTCCCTATTTAATTCCAGAGTTTATTTAGTACCGCACCCTCTCATTATTAATTTAAAAAAATTTGCGTATGAAAAAACTCAACACTTATTTGCACAAACCCGATGTGCAGGGTGCTATTCTGGTTACCTGTATGATTTTGGCAATTGCAATAGTTACCTTATTAACCTGGGGAAAATAATTTTACCGATCACAACATTTGTTTTACGGATGCAACTATTGCATCCGTTTTTATTTGATTCATACATTTGAAATGTCCCCGGGGGCATTTAGCATAACCTATTTTACTACAAGGCCGGCAACGAAGTCCAGTTATTTCAAATTGAGAATTTTGGACCGGGGTATTGCCATAATAAGAATACATTCCAAATTCAGGAACAGTGTTTCCCCAAACAGAGATTATTTTTTTCTTAAAAGCAGCGGCAATATGCATTAGCCCTGTATCATGGGTAATGATAAGCTTTGATTTCTTTACAAGATCTGCGCTTTCATTCAAATTGAATTTACCACAGGCATTGTAAATTTTAATTGGATCAACAGATGCGATTTGTTTAGCATTTTCATTGTCCTCCTTACCGCCTAATAAAATAATTGGGTGGTCAATTTTGCTACACAGCTCTTTTAGTTTTTCAACTGGTAATTTTTTTGTGTTATGTGCTGCGCCGATTACTAACCCAATATAACCCAGGTGATGTGATACAGGAATATCCTTTTGCCTTACCTCATCTTTTGCCGGGATAAAATAATCAAGCCCCTCTCCATCATTTGTTACTCCAAATGACTCGAGGGTTTTCAGATAGCGATCTACAATATGAAGATCAGGCATCACGTTCCATTTCAAGTTCGTATAGATCCATTTCTGAATATTTAGTTTATTGAATGGAAATGATTTGATGCCAAGGTCTTTTTTTAATCGTAACGTTCGCAGGTTATGGTGCAGGTCGATGATATAATCATAATTCTCCTGTTTCAATTCATGCACAACCGTTTCCCAACTGTGAGCAAGCAAATGAACTTTATCGATGTAAGGGTTATTTTCAACAATAGTTCCGAAAGATTGCTTTGTAAGAAAATGGATCTCTGAACCCGGTAATTGTTTTTTTAAACAACGAACCACAGGTGTCGTGAGAACAATATCTCCTATTGAAGAAAAACGAATGATTAAGAATTTCATATTTACCAATTAATAATTATTTATTAATAATTACTAATTATAATTTAAGGCATCAGCTCCTCAGGTTCCACATAGTTAAGATCCTTATGAAAAGTTTCTTCAGTAAAATAAACAGCGATCAACGTAATGGCCATCACAATGATCCCGGTATAGATCGCACTTTTAATAATATTCCATCCGTTGAACTTCTGAAACCAATTGACAAACATCAGATTGATCAATGGCAATGAGCCACGAACCATGTTAGGAATTGTAGTGGCAGCAGTTGCTCTGAGGTTTGTACCAAATTGTTCGGCCCCCATCGTTACAAAGATTGCCCAAAAGCCGGTACTAAAACCAAGCGCTGCACAAGCAGCATACATCGTTGCATCATTTTTTATATTGCCGCTAAAAAAATAAATACCGGAAATGATCGCAAAAAAATAAAACAGGTACAAAGCCTTCTTCCTGCTTTTAAAATATTGACTGATGAAACCAATAAGTATATCACCAATAGCTATCGCTGCATATGCATACATAATTGCACGACCCGATTCAATTTTGTTTCCATCATAAAACTTATTGGCAAATTGATTACTGAGATTTACCAATACTCCAATGACAAACCAGGTTGGCAATCCAATCAGGATGGCAAGAATATATTTCCTGAAACGTTTTGCATCCTGGAAAAACATAAAAAAATTTCCACGAACAATGTTGGCTTTCTGTTGCACATGTTTGAACATTCCACTTTCAGCAACTGAAATTCTCAAAAACAATAACAATACACCAAGGCCAGCCCCTATCTTATAACACAATCGCCAATCACCAGTAATTTTAAAAGTAAAATAGGCAGCTACCGCACCGAATAATCCAATGCCGGCAACCATTGAAGTGCCAACACCACGTTTTGATTTAGGTAATAATTCGCTCACTAATGTAATTCCAGCGCCCAATTCTCCTGCTAATCCAACACCTGCAACAAATCTTGCTGTTGCATATTGCTGAATGTCCTGAACAAAACCGGTGAAAAAATTTGCAACTGAATAAAGAATGATTGAACCAAACAAAACACTCAATCTTCCTTTCTTATCACCCATTATACCCCATATAATACCACCAATGAGCATGCCCCACATTTGCCAGTTAATAACTTTGGTACTGGCAGCAATAACCATTTTTGTATTCGTTAAATCAACTCCTAAACTTTTTAAACTTGGTTCTCTTACGATTGTAAAAAGCAGCAGATCATAGATGTCAACAAAATAACCAAGGGCAGCAACAATTACCGGAAGGGAAAATATGCCGAATTGTTTTTTTTCCATAGTTAAGAATTAGCAATAGGGTCTTTAGCTTTTTTTCTGCCAGTAAACATTTTTATAATAACCGGAGCGGTAGTTACCAAAACAATTCCAAGAACGATCAACTCCAGATGGTCTTTCAAATCAAATCCAAATTGCTTATAGATCCACTTCTGTAAAAAAAATCCCGAGAAAATCATACTGAATACCCAAGCTATGCAGCCCACCACATTAAAGAAATGGAATTTCTTTCTATCCATCTGTACAATACCTGCAACGATCGGCGCAAAGGTTCTTATAAAAGGAAGAAATCTTGCCCCAATGATCGCAACACCTCCATGCTTATCATAAAATTCTTTTGCCTGGAAGAGATAACGTTTCTTAAATAAAAAGCGATCCCGCCAATTAAACATTGCCGGGCCAACTTTTCGCCCGGTCCAATACCCAACAGCATTTCCAAGAATACCAAACAATGAGATCAATCCCCATAAAACAAAGAGATCGACCCATTGATTACTTATTCCGCCTAATCCAAAAAGATCAAGAAACTGGTAGGCTAATCCGGGTTTTACTTCACCTGTTTTTGTAGTTATTTCATGAGCATAAATACCAGCGACGAACAACAAGGAATCACCGGGTAAAAAGAAGCCAACAAACAAACCTGTTTCAGCAAATACCACAAACAAAAGCACCCATAATCCTCCGTTTTCTACATACCACTGCGGTTGCAATAAATCTGTCCAGTGAAAAACATCTAATAAAAACATTTGGTTGGTTTTCTTAATTATGATCTTGAATATTCAATTCCCCTTCCCATTTACTAACAACCGAAGTGGCAATACTATTGCCTACAACATTAGTAGCAGTGCGGAACATGTCGCAAAAATGATCGATCGGTAATATCAATGCAATTCCCTCGGGCGGAATCTTAAACATGGCACATGTAGCAATGATCACAACTAATGAAGCTCTCGGCACACCTGCCACACCTTTGCTTGTAAGCATCAATACAAGCAGCATGGTGATCTGTGTTCCAATGTCAAGATGAATTCCATACGCCTGTGCAATGGTGATGCTGGCAAAAGTCATATACATCATACTACCATCAAGATTAAAACTGTAGCCAAGCGGTAATACAAATGCAACGATCTTATCCTTACACCCAAAACGTTCTAATTCTTCCGTGAGTTTTGGAAATACCGCCTCACTACTGGTCGTACTAAATGCTATTAATAATGGTTGGGAAATTCTTTTTAACAAGTGTGGTACATGGTTTCTTAAAACTAAAAGCCCCACTCCTAATAATACGATCCACAATAATGCAATGCCAATAAGGAAATAGAAAAAATACAGCGCATAAAAATTAAATATCTGTAATCCCTTTACTGCAATAACTGCTGCAATGGCACCAAAAACGCCAAGTGGCGCAAAATTCATTACATAGCCAACTATTTTTAAGATTATGTGCGAGGCTACATCAAGCGCATGAATGACAGGTTTGGAATAATCGCCTAAAGCAGTTGCGGCTACCCCAAAAAAAATGCTGAAAACAACAAGCTGCAGGATCTCATTAGTTGCCATGGCCTCAATAAAACTTTTTGGGAAAACATGCTCAACAAATTTTTGTAAAGAAAATTCCTGTGTTTTCGTTACCAGGTCTTTTGCCCCTGCAGTATCTGCATTGCTCAAGTCGATCGCTGTACCGGGGTGAAAGAAATTTACCAACACCAAGCCTATTAATAAACTGACAAGGGAAGCCGACACAAACCAAAGCATCGCCTTACCTCCTACTCTACCAACTGATTTCAGATCACCAAGTTTTGCAATGCCAACAACAAGTGTAGTAAAAACAAGCGGGGCAATGATCATTTGCACCAGGCGCAGAAAAATAGTGGTTAATAGTTTAATGTTATTTGCAAACGTCTGGATGGATTCAGATGAGCTGTTTCGATGTACAAAATAACCTGCCAATACTCCTAGGGCCATTGCAACTAAAATAAAAATTGTGAGCCTGTTACCTTTCATATTTCAACGGGTTTATAAAGATTGCCGAAAATCGGGAAAAAAACCGATTCGTAGACTATTAATCCCTGAAATCTCCACACTCAAAAAAGAATTGCAGGTGTTTTGGATTAATTCTTTATTTTACGAGCTTTAATATGTTTATTTAAAACTATAATCAACGACTGTATGAGTTTATTCCGAACAAAATCAATGGCTCATTTATTGGAACAGGCAGCAGATACAGATAAAGGTTTGAAAAGAACTTTATCGGCCTGGAGTCTTGTAGCATTAGGAATTGGCGCCATCATTGGCGCTGGTTTATTTGTAAGAACTGCAGCAGCAGCTGGTGGACATGCCGGTGCAGCGGTTACTTTATCATTTATAATTGCCGCGGTAGGTTGTGCTTTTGCAGGTCTGTGTTATGCAGAGTTTGCATCAATGATACCTATTGCGGGTAGTGCATATACCTATGCCTATACAACAATGGGTGAAATAGTAGCATGGATCATTGGTTGGGCATTGATCCTTGAATATGCATTAGGCGCCGCAACAGTTTCTATTGCGTGGAGTGAATATTTTAACCGGCTATTGGGAGGGGCAATTCCTTATGAATGGACCCATTCGCCATTCCAAAAAGCCATCCTTTCTGATGGGGTGCTTCATCACGGTATATTTAATGCACCTGCACTATTAATTGTTTTAATATTAACCTTGTTATTGATCAGGGGTACACAGCAATCGGCATGGGTAAATGCGATCATTGTATTTATTAAAGTTGCCATCGTACTAATTTTTATTGCTATTGGATGGCAGTTTATCAATCCTGATAATCATACACCTTACATGATACCGGCGACTCAGCCTCCTGTTGACCTGGCTGATGGAACCAGATACAGTTATGAACCAACATTTAATCATGGATTTGCAGGAGTGCTGCGAGGGGCAGCAATCGTCTTCTTTGCATTCATTGGTTTTGATGCGGTTTCAACTGCAGCGCAGGAAGCAAAAAATCCAAAACGGGATATGCCAATAGGTATTTTAGGTTCTTTAGTCGTATGTACTATTCTTTATATTCTCTTCTCATACGTACTTACGGGTGTAGCTCCTTTCACAGAGTTTATGGTTGCTGGAAAAGAGGCTTCAGTAGCATATGCGATCCAGCATCATATGGAAGGATATAATTGGCTCGCCACCGCGGTAACAGTAGCAATCCTTGCAGGATTTTCTTCTGTAATTCTTGTGATGTTATTAGGTCAAAGCCGCGTATTTTACTCAATGTCTCATGATGGTCTTTTACCTGGCGCATTCTCTGATCTTCATAAAAAATTCAGGACACCGTTTAAATCTAACTGGATATTGTTCTTGTTTGTTGGTGGTTTAGCTACTTTATTACCCGGAGACATTACGGGGGATCTTACAAGTATCGGAACCTTATTTGCATTCGTATTGGTTTGTATCGGTGTATGGATAATGAGAGTAAAACAACCGGGTGTTCCCCGTCCATTTAAAGTTCCATTGGTGCCAGTCGTTTCTACATTAGGTGTTTTAGTATGTGGTGCTATGATCATTTCATTGGATAAAGTAACACAACTGACCGCTCTTGCGTGGATGGCTATAGGGTTGGTTATTTATTTTACTTATAGCAGAAGCCGCAGCAAACACAAGGGGCCGCACGATATATTCCCCAAGGCATCGAATTTTGAGAGTAAATAATTTGATCTTTATAATTATAAAACCGTTCTTTAAAAAGGACGGTTTTTCTTTTTAGCACATTGCCTTAATTTTGCCGCCCAATGCGGAGTTGAATAGAATTGTTGAAGTACAAGAGTGCGATGCAACAGCAACTTAATAGTAGTAATAAAGCTGATAAAATAAAAAATATGAGGTGATTGCTTCGGCTTCGCCTCTAAACAAAAAAACATAAACGATAAACTCAGTTCATGGGAAGAATATTTGAAGTAAGAAAAGCCAGCATGTTTGCCCGCTGGGACAGGATGGCAAAACAGTTTACCCGGATCGGTAAAGAGATCGTTATTGCAGTAAAAGCTGGTGGACCCGATCCTGCAACCAATGCTGCATTGCGTCGT
>DASTZB010000006.1:0-4207 GCA_035764525.1 Chitinophagaceae bacterium
TATTTGAAAAACTGATCTTTTCATTGGGGAATCCTGGTTATTCATTTTTTAAAAAGTTTAAAAAATATTGTTTTCATAGGAGAAATGAATTGCTACATATCTTGGATTGATTTACCAAAATTTTTTTTGAATCAAATAAGATATCATCTGTGCAAAAATCCTGAAACGTACTACTACGCTGCATTAGCAAATTTTCTGCTTCGCTTTTCCACATTGTGTTAATATTTGAGGGTTTGAAATACAAGATGATAAAAATATTTTCGTCTACACCTTTCGCCAGAAAGGTTGGACAACCCAGAACCGACAAAATCTTTACTTACTATGCTCATCAAAAAACAAGCTTCCGCTAAAAGCGGTTTGCAGTTCCTTCGTCGCTTCACTCGTGAAGATGTGAATGTATTTGATCTGTTCGAATACGATTATCGTACTTCAGTAATTCGTAACCCGAGCGGTGAAGTGGTATTTGAAATGACCAATGTTGAAGTTCCCAAGCAATGGAGCCAGATTGCTACTGATATTCTTGCCCAAAAATATTTTCGTAAAGCAGGCGTACCACAACCAGACGGAAGTCTTGGTCGTGAAACTTCAGCAAAACAAGTTGCACACCGCATGGCCAATTGCTGGAGAGTGTGGGGTGAACGTTACGGTTATTTTGCTTCAGAAAAAGATGCACAGGTTTTTTATGAAGAGTTAGTCTATTCTATATTGAATCAAATGTGTGTACCGAACAGTCCACAATGGTTCAATACCGGCTTATATGAGAGCTATGGTATAAAAGGAAAGCCACAAGGCCATTATTATGTTGATCAAAATGATGGTGAATTAAAAAGGTCTACATCGGCTTATGAACGTCCTCAACCCCATGCATGTTTTATATTAAGTGTAAGCGATGACCTGGTAAACGAAGGTGGCATTATGGATCTGTGGGTTCGTGAAGCAAGAATATTTAAGTATGGCTCAGGCGTTGGTACAAACTTTTCTCAATTGAGAGGTGAAGGTGAAAAACTTAGCGGCGGTGGCACATCATCTGGTTTGATGAGTTTTTTAAAGATCGGTGACCGTGCAGCAGGAGCTATTAAAAGTGGTGGTACAACACGTCGTGCTGCTAAAATGGTTTGCCTGGATCTTGATCACCCGGAGATCGTTGAGTTTGTTAACTGGAAAGTGGAAGAAGAGAAGAAAGTGGGTGCATTGATCAATGCAGGATATGCCAGCGATTATGAAGGTGAGGCCTACAAAACTGTAAGTGGACAAAATTCAAATAACTCAGTTCGTATTCCAAACGAATTCTTTAAAGTATTGCAGGAAGATGGCGAGTGGGAACTAAAGGGAAGAATGGATGGAAGAGTGATGAAAAAAATACCTGCAAGAGAGTTATGGAACCAGATATCTTATGCTGCATGGCGCTGCGCTGACCCGGGTACGCAATATGATACCACTATCAATGAGTGGCATACTTGTCCTAAAGGTGGTCGCATCAACGCATCTAACCCTTGCAGTGAATACATGTTCCTGGATAATACAGCATGTAACCTTGCATCAGCTAACCTGATGAAGTTTTATGATAATGAAAAGAACTTGTTTGATGTTGAAGGCTATGAGTACAATTGCCGTTTGTGGACAGTAGTATTAGAAGTTTCGGTATTAATGGCCCAGTTCCCAAGTAAGGATGTTGCTCAACTCAGTTATGAATACAGAACATTGGGTTTAGGCTATGCTAATCTTGGTACATTATTAATGGTAAGTGGCATTGCTTATGATAGCGAAGAGGCAAGAGGAATCGCCGGAGCACTTACTGCGATCATGACCGGTATTTCCTACAAAACATCGGCGGAAATGGCGGAGGTACTTGGTACTTTCCCAAGATATGAAGAGAACCGTGAGGACATGCTGCGTGTAATGCGTAATCACCGTCTCGCTGCTTACGATGCTGATAACTATGAAGGTTTAAGTTTGAAACCACAAGGCATCAAAGCACAATATTGCCCGGCTTATTTATTAACTGCGGCTTGCAAAGCATGGGATGATGCAGTTGAAATGGGCGAAAAATATGGTTATCGCAATGCCCAGGCAACAGTGATTGCACCAACAGGAACAATCGGCCTGGTAATGGATTGCGATACTACCGGTGTTGAACCTGATTTTGCATTGGTAAAATTCAAAAAACTTTCCGGTGGTGGTTATTTCAAGATCATTAATCAATCCGTTCCAGCTGCATTAAGAAATCTTGGATATAGTGAAAAAGAAACCGATTCAATTATTAAATATGCAGTGGGTACTGCTTCGTTTGCGGGTGCTCCCTTTATTAATCATCAGTCATTGAGTGAAAAAGGATTTATCGCTGATGAAATAAAAAGATTGGATGCTGCCGTTATTGCTGCATTTGAAATTGGATTTGTTTTCAATAAATATACTTTGGGTGAAGAGTGCCTGCAACGTTTGGGCTTTACACCTGAACAATACAATGATTTTGAGTGGAGCCTGTTGGAAGCTCTTGGATTCAGCGACGAAGAAATAGATGCTGCAAACGATTATGTATGCGGCACCGGAATGCTGGAAGGAGCACCACACCTGGAAGAAGAACATTTGCCCGTTTTTGACTGTGCCAACAAATGTGGAAAGAAAGGCCAGCGGTATATACATGCCAATGGCCATATCCGCATGATGGGCGCCACACAACCTTTTATCAGTGGCGCTATTTCCAAAACAATTAACCTGCCTAATGAAGCTTCGGTAGATGAGATCGCTGCTGCGTATTTGTTAAGCTGGCAACTAGGATTAAAAGCAAACGCATTGTATCGTGATGGATCTAAATTGTCGCAGCCTCTTAGTAACAAATCTGACAAGAAAAAGAAAGTGGACGACAGTCAACAGACGACAGTCGACAGTAAAGCTGCTGTGGACAGTGGGCCGTCGACCGTGGACTCAAACATCGTTGACTTAAGCAAACTAACAGTTGAAGAACTATTTGAAGAAGTCCAAAAAAGAGTACAGGCTTCACCTGATACAAAATTGAAACGCAAACTGGCGAGCATTGTTGAGCGTCGTACGCTGCCTGCAAAAAGAAGAGGCTTTACACAAAAAGCAAAGATCAATGGACAAGCTATCTTCCTTCGTACGGGTGAATACAGCGATGGTACATTAGGCGAAATTTTTATTGATATGGCGAAAGAAGGTGCTACGATGCGCAGCATGTCAAACTGTTTTGCTATTGCTATCTCCATCGGCTTACAATATGGCGTTCCATTAGAAGAATACGTTGAAAAATTTGTATTCACCAAATTTGACCCTGCAGGATTTGTTGAGCATCCGAATATCAAATCAACAACATCTATTGTTGACTTTATCTTCCGTGCATTAGGTTATGAGTATTTGGGAAGAACTGATCTTGTACATGTATTGGACAAACCGGAAGTAATGAATACCGGTGCTGATGATTGGGATGATATTCCAACCAGCCTTGAATATGAAAAGGCACCTGAGTTGTCAAGTGTAAGAATTGTGGGAGTGGTAAGCAATGGAACCCAACCTGCAAAAGCTCAGAAATCAGTTGTTACAAGAGGTGAAAACAGTATGGAGGCAATGAGTTCTGCAAACAAGAGCATGCAGAGTGATGCACCGGCTTGTAATACCTGCGGACATATAACAGTGCGTAGCGGCACTTGTTACAAATGTTTGAATTGTGGTAATAGTCTTGGTTGCAGCTAATAAGATTTAAAATAATAACCATTTCAAAAAGCCACTCACACAATATGAGTGGCTTCTCTACTAAATCAGGAAGTTCTTTAAATAGTAATAAAAAAATTAAGGTTGCCTACTATGAATAAGCAACCTTAGTACGTGACCCGCTAGCGTCAGATCAGCGGCTTTTTTCATGAAACTGATAGAGTATGAAATCTACCAGCGCTAAACCCGGATATCGGGAAATTTTCTGCCGATACATTATAAGAAAAGGTAAGAAAATTTTTCCGAGAAGATCCAAGGTGTTTAGATTTTGGGTGAAGATTAAATAGTGAAAACTTTTAATCTTCGAGAAGGGGAGAAATCCCCTTCTTTTATTTTACAAGGTTATGAATGTGATTTCAAAAAAGCAATAGATGATATCCATATTTTATTCACTATTCACATTTTATCAAACTCTATTCCTGAAAGCCTGTCCCAGTAACGTTTTTTTAATTTCCTTTGCAGCTAATAAAATTTTCGAGAA
>DASTZB010000007.1:0-3728 GCA_035764525.1 Chitinophagaceae bacterium
AATAGATAATAAAATTGAAACAATTGAAATTGGAACAAATCGGCCATCGCATAACACAAAACATATTTATAAACTTTTTGAAATAAAACTCGACACCATCGAACCGGCTTTCGGCATAGAATTATTTACACTCGAAGCACAGAAGATCGAAGATGCATCACCAGCCCAGGAAAACTTATGGCAAAGAATGGTTGGTTTGGACAATATGAATTTATCAGAACTGTTGGATCGTTTCAATGGTAAGTTTGGATCAAACTGCATTCATCGTTATCTGCCCAATGAACATTATTGGCCTGAACGATCGATCAAAGAGGCTTCATCAATCACTGAAACAGCAATTGCATCATGGAATATTGATCGGCCAAGACCATTGCAATTGTTGTCAAAACCCGAACCCATCAGTGTTACAGCACCCATTCCTGATTATCCGCCAATGTTATTTCGCTATAAAGGAATATTACATAAAGGAGTAAAAGCCGATGGGCCGGAACGAATTGAGCAGGAATGGTGGTTACAGCAGGGACAGCATAGAGATTATTATTATGTAGAAGATGAAGAAGGACATCGTTATTGGTTGTTTCGCTTAGGCCATTATTCAGATAGTTCTTATCAATGGTTTATTCATGGATTCTTTGCATGAAGACATGACGAACTCAAAACTCTGAACTCTAAACTTTAAACTCTCAACTCATCATTCATAACTCATAATTCATAATTAAAGAAGAAGAGTATGAGTTACGTGGAATTACAAATAACGACGAATTTTACTTTTTTAAGGGGCGCTTCACATCCCGAAGAACTCGTTGAACAGGCAGCCGCTTATGGCTACAAAGAAATTGCAATAACAGATTGGAATACATATGCTGGAATAGTCAGGGCTCATACCGCTGCAAAAAAAGCTGGCATACGCCTCATTCCCGGATGCAGGCTTAATTTATTAGATGGTCCATCTCTTCTCGCATATCCTGTTAACCGGGATGCCTATTCATTGCTATGCAATTTGCTCACATTAGGAAATCGGCGGGCAGTAAAAGGAGAATCGCATTTGTACAAAGCAGATGTTTACCAGCATGCAAAAGATATAAAGTTCATTGTCATTCCACCGGGAAAATTGAATGAGCAATTTGATTTTGAGAATTCTTTCAAAGAAACTTTATCGGAATACAAAAATGTTTTTGGAGAAAATTTTTATATCGCGGCAACCCGGTACTATCATGGTGATGATGGAAAATACCTTCATCGGGTATCCCAACTATCCGGGCAGTTAAATATTCCAATGGTTGCCACAAACGATGTGCATTATCATACACTCAGGAGAAGAGAGTTACAGGACATCATCACTTGTGTTCGTGAAAAATGCACCATATACAATGCAGGTTATCGCTTACATCCGAATGCTGAAAGATATTTAAAACCAATGGATGAAATGTTGCGTTTGTTCAGGCAATATCCTGATGCGATCAAACGAACACAGGAAATTGCAGAAGCTTGCCAGTTTTCACTTAGTGAATTGATATATGAATATCCTTTGGAAATTACATCCGAAGGCCGCAGTCCACAGGAAGAACTTACATTATTAACATGGGAGGGAGCAAAAGAAAAATTTGGAGATGATATACCGCAAAAATCAATAGCAACAATCAATCATGAATTGAGTTTCATCGAACAGATGAATTATGCTTCCTATTTTCTTACTGTCTATGATATCGTTCGGTTTGCAAGACAACAGGGAATACTTTGCCAGGGGCGGGGATCGGCCGCAAACTCTACTGTTTGTTTTAGTTTAGGCATTACTTCTGTGAATCCCACAAAATTTGATTTGTTATTTGAAAGATTCATTTCTGCAGCCCGCAACGAACCTCCTGATATCGATGTTGATTTCGAACATGAGCGTCGTGAAGAAGTGATCCAGTATATCTATCGGAAATATGGTCGTGACCGTGCAGCAATTGTCGCAACGGTTACACAACAACATCAGAAGGGTGCAATAAGAGATGTTGCAAAAGCAATGGGGTTATCGGTTGATACAATAGATCGCCTTTCTGGTGCTATTGGTGAATTTTCTGATCAATCCTTTGAACAAAAAAGAATTTTTGAAAATGGTTTTAATAAGAGTGATAAGCATTTACTAAAAACGCTGGAACTCACTCGGCAATTCATGGGCTTTCCAAGACAACTTGGCCAGCATACCGGCGGCTTTGTAATTACTCGGGGAAAACTTTCAGATTTATGTCCGATTCTCAATGCCCGGATGGAAGATCGTACTTGCATCGAATGGAATAAAGACGATATCGATGCGCTCGGATTTATGAAAGTCGATGTACTCGCTTTAGGCATGCTTACCTGTATTCGAAAAGCGTTTGATCTCGCAAAACAACATTATGGACTTGAATTAACACTCGCAAATATTCCGCAGGATGATCCTGTTGTTTATGATATGATTTGTCATGCCGATACAATTGGAGTATTCCAGATCGAAAGCCGTGCTCAGCAATCTATGTTGCCAAGATTAAAACCTCTCACATTTTACGACCTGGTAATTGAAGTAGCGATTGTTAGGCCAGGTCCTATACAGGGCGATATGGTCCATCCTTATTTGCGTCGTCGCAATGGGGAGGAACCGGTAGAGTACCCTTCAAAAGAATTGGAAGAAATATTAGGACGAACATTGGGAGTTCCATTATTCCAGGAACAGGCAATGAAGATTGCCATAGTCGCAGCAGGTTTCACACCTGCTGAAGCAGATCTGTTACGCAGAAGTATGGCAACATTCAGAGTTAGTGGTTTGGTCACGCAGTTCAAAAAAAAATTGATCGATGGCATGTTGAAGAATGGATATACTCCGGAATATGCCCAACGTGTATTTAAACAACTGGAAGGATTCGGCAGCTATGGTTTTCCTGAAAGTCATGCAGCAAGTTTTGCATTATTAGTATATGTTTCATCCTGGCTTAAATGTTACTATCCCGAAATATTCGCTTGTGCGCTGTTAAATAGTTTACCAATGGGATTTTATCAACCGGCACAGATAGTCATTGATGCACGAAAACATGGCGTCGAAGTAAGGTCGGTTGACATTAATCATTCAATGTGGGATAATACACTCGAACCATTATCCCCCTCTGGAGGGGGTGTCCCGATTTATCGGGACGGGGGAGGTAATGCGTTGCGCTTAGGCTTTCGGCATATCAAAGGAATTCATGAGGAAGACATCAATTTCCTTATCACCCGGCGAAAAGACTTCTATCCAACAATAGAATCTCTTCGTGATATCGGTTTATCTGGAGCAACACTTAAAAAATTAGCTGACGCAGATGCATTCAGATCCATTGGAATCGATCGCCGCCAGGCATTATGGGAATTAACAAAACAGGATACCCCTGTTGGGATTTTCACGGGACAATCAGATAATGATCCAAATGAGAAAAGTGTTTCCTTACCTGTCATGAGTGAATCCGAACATGTCGTTCATGATTATGGTGCAATAGCGCTTTCATTAAAAGCACATCCGGTAAGTTTTATCAGGGAAAAACTTCATCAGCTTCACATACTATCATCACAGGAAATTTTGACTGCAAAGGATGGACAATTAGTAAAAGTGGCTGGTCTTGTATTGGTAAGACAGAGACCGGGTACTGCAAAAGGGGTCTGCTTTGTTACTATTGAAGATGAAACAGGCTGCGTCAACCTTGTTATATTCGAAAATTTATTTCACCAATACCGAAAAG
>DASTZB010000008.1:0-3108 GCA_035764525.1 Chitinophagaceae bacterium
AAGAATATTAAAAAGATGAATAAGGGAACGGTAGAAAATGTAAAGAACAATATTTCTTTGATGATGAGTAATCTGTATTATCGAATGAAATTAATGGCGGATTTTATACGTTCTGATTTTAAATAGGATCATAAATAAACATCTAACAACCCATCAGGCAATTCGACGATCACTTCTTTCTTTTTATGGTCGATCTTTTTAAGAAAGCTTTCATTAATAGGAATCAATACTTCTTTTTTATTTAATTCGATCCGGCAAAGCAGCTGATGAGGTTGTTCAACCACTTCCAGTATTTCGCTTAATCTTTCTTTATTATTAATAATGGTATAGCCAAGTAAGTTTGCCGGCGCTGATTTGGCAGATAATCGTTTAAAATCTCCTTCGGTCAGCCACACTTCTTTTTGCGAAAGTTTTACAGCGGCTTCTCTTGTATCGATTGTTTCAAGCTTTAGTACAACCTCATTTGCTGATCTTACTTTTGCAGTTTCAATAAACCAGGGAAAGAATGAGTCTTTTTTATCTTCAATAAAAATTGCTCTTACATCTTTTAATGATGATTTCTTTCCAAGCTCATGCTTAAAGATCAACTCGCCTTTTAAACCGTGAACGGCTACTAATTTTCCTGCTTTGAAGTACTCCATATCCTGAAATAATATGGAACCACATAGGCACATAGTAAACAATAGAAACCATATAGGTTATGTGAAAGCCTATGTACCTATGTGTCTATGTGGTTCAAAAAACTTTTTAGTGATGTAGCGAATTTACGCTAATGCTGAATAGCGAACAGAAAGTACAAGTGTGCGATGCAACAGAAGTTTAATAGAAATACTATTGTTAGGCGCATAAAAAAATCCCCTCTCGTTCTAAACGAGAAAGGATTCAGTTAGTTCAGCCAATCGGATGGTGCTTATGATTCGCCACCGCTGCTTTCGGCTCTTCTCTCAGGGCGACGTCCACCTTGGTGAGGCCTGCGGCCACCGCGGCGATTTCTCATTGCTTCTTCCTGGCGTTTTTTGATCTGCGCTTCGTGTTCACTGAACCATTTCTGGAATTTGTCCATTGCCGTGGCTTCGTCAAAAAGATTAAGCGTCACTCCACGCAACAAATGTTTCAGGTACAATACACCTTTAAAACTCAGGATACGGCGAACAGTATCGGTGGGTTGAGCACCTTTGTTCAGCCAATCCAATGCTCTTTGCCTGTCCAATTGAATGGTAGCTGGCATAGTCAGCGGATTGTAAGTACCAAGTTTTTGAATGAATTTACCATCGCGGGGAGCACGGGCATCGGCAACTACGATGAAGTAGAAAGGCCTCTTTTTAGAGCCATGACGTTGGAGTCGGATTTTTACTGACATCTTAAATAGAAATTTAATGTCGTTAACAATATTGTTTCAAAAGCCGGTAGACACCGGGATGGCGAAGATAAGACCGAAAGTGGAAAATGCCAATTTGAAGGATTTTTATTTGTTGACCGGCAAAAGGAACTCCGTTTAGGCTGAGGTTGCGACGCTCCCTTCGGCCATAATAATTCTCCTCATCTCTTCATCCCCGGCATCATTTTTCCTCCAAACATTCCCGCCTTATTCATTCCCTTCATCATATCACGCATTTGTTCAAACTGCTTCATAAAAGCATTTACTTCAGAGATATCTTTGCCGGCTCCTTTTGCAATTCTTTTCTTACGGCTCATATCGATCAGGTCCGGGTCTTCTCTTTCGGCCTTTGTCATTGAGTTGATCATGGCTTCAATTCCTTTGAAAGAATCTTCATTTATATCCAGGTCTTTTATTTGTTTACCAACGCCGGGTATCATTCCAAGCAGGTCTTTCATGTTTCCCATTTTCTTTATCTGCTCTAATTGTTGTTTGAAATCGGCAAAGTCAAACTTGTTTCTACGGATCTTTTTCTCCAGTTTTTTTGCCTGCTCTTCATCAAACTGTTCCTGGGCTTTTTCAACAAGTGTTGTAATATCACCCATTCCCAAAATACGCTGGGCCATCCTTTCCGGATAAAACACATCAAGTGTATCCATCTTTTCACCGGCACTGGTGAATTTGATAGGTTTGTTGACCGTATATTTAATTGAAAGTGCAGCACCACCTCTGGTATCGCCATCGAGCTTTGTAAGAACAACTCCGGAAAAATTAAGGCGGTCATTAAATGCCTTTGCTGTATTTACCGCATCCTGACCGGTCATGCTATCCACTACGAATAATATTTCCTGTGGATTAACGGCATTCTTAATGTTCGATACTTCGGTCATCATCGCTTCATCAATTGCCAAGCGACCCGCCGTATCTATAATAACAACGTTCTTGTTTTTGCTCCTTGCTTCTTTGATCGCATTCTGCGCAATAGCAACGGCATCCTTACTTTCTAATTCAATATGCACATCAATGCCTATTTGTTCGCCTAATACTCTTAATTGTTCCATCGCAGCAGGACGGTAAATATCTGCTGCCACCAACATGGGAGAGAGGCCTCTTTTTGTTTTAAGAAAGTTTGCCAGCTTACCACTGAATGTTGTTTTACCAGAACCCTGCAAACCTGCAATTAAAATAACAGCTGGGTTACCTTTTGCATTAAAAACTGCTTCTTCACCGCCCATCAGATCAGCCAACTCATCTTTAACGATCTTCACCATCAATTGTCCCGGGCTAATGGCATTTATGACTTTTTCACCAATCGCTTTCTCTTTTACACGATCCGTAAAATCTTTAGCTATTTTATAGTTTACGTCGGCATCCACCAAAGCGCGGCGAATATCTTTCAGCGTGGCGGCAACATTCAGCTCAGTAACTCTTGCCTGGCCTTTTACGTTCTTAAAGGCGGATTCTAAACGGTCTGATAAACTCTGGAACATAATCAATATTTATTTCATTTTCACAAAACAAAAAGTGAACCTATTTAAAGTTCACTTTTTAAGTTGGCAAAGATAAGTATTAGTAAAGTGTAGAAGTTTATTTCAGATTTTCTGTTTTTTTATTTGTTAAGCGCCTAAATAAGTTCTGAGAACCTGGCAACGTGTATTTGTTTTCAGCTTAGTGATGGCTTTGTCTTTAATTTGACGAACCCTTTCCCGTGTCAGGCTGAATTTTTCGCC
>DASTZB010000009.1:0-3476 GCA_035764525.1 Chitinophagaceae bacterium
TTCAAAGCAAACAAATTTTTATTTAAACAAAAAAGAAGATCATGCTTTCATTTTATTTTAAAGAACCCAAAGAAGAAAAAAAAGATTCCGCTGACAAACAAATCGAGATTCAGCACATTGAGTCAGTAGATTATTCTGCCGAAGGAAGTGAATTTCTCGATGACTCAATACGGACAAATGAACAGCCGTTGGCGCCGCCCGAAGAAAGTGTAGCAGCTGGAAGTCCTGAAGGCTTATTGTAATTCAGTCAGCATTTACCCTAAGTTTTAGCAATGAATTGTGGCACAAATTAAATCTCTTAACAGGTTAAATGGAAATCCATGAATTCAATTAAGAATTAATAAAACAGAATGATCATGAAAAATTATGAAACAATTACTGATGCATTGAATGATCTTAGAAAAAGAGGGTATGACGCCGATTTTCAGCCAAATGAAAATTGTCTCTATTCCAGTCTGCTGGATCTCCGTCTTTACGAAGAGGATTTTACTATCGATGAGACTTACAGATTTGAAAAAAGTCCCAATACAGGTAACACTGTAGTCATTTATGCGCTCAGTTCACCTACAGGAGTAAAAGGCACCATCGTTGATGATATCGGAAATTATGCAAACATCTTACATCCAAACATTGCCAAAAAACTAAATGATCAAGCTGCGTTAATAAAAAATATCTAATCATTAAAGCATTTCACTATAAAAGTCTATTTGACTTTGGTATTAACAACATTTTTCACATTAATAAACTTTTATTGTATGGCAAAGCCTATTAACAAAAAAAATGCGGAAAATGATCCGCTTATTTTTAATGAAGTAAGAGCATTTCTAAAAGTTCTTAATGCTGGTGACGGCAAACCTATTGAACAATTAAGTCCTGCCGAAGCAAGAAAAGTACTGATAGATGCACAAAATTCAACTCCTGTAGATTATTCAGGTATAGAAGAAACAAAAAAGACAATCACACAGGATGGGGAAACAGTTACAATTCACATTACGAAACCGATAGGTGCTAAAGCGAATTCACCGGTATTTATATTCATCCATGGTGGCGGCTGGGTGCTTGGAGACTATCCAACGCATAGAAGGTTGGTAAGAGACCTTGTTGTGGAAAGCGGTGCAGTTGCTGTGTTTCCCGACTATACTCCATCGCCTGAAGCACAATATCCAAAGGCAATCAACCAGATTTATGCTGCAACAAAATGGGTTTCGTTGCATGGAAATGAAATTGGTGTAGATGGGAAAAATCTTGCAGTAGTGGGAAATAGTGTAGGAGGAAACATGACTGCGTCAGTGGTTTTGATGGCGAAAGAAAAAAATGGACCGAAGATAAAATTCCATGCGATGTTATGGCCAGTGACGGATGCAAATTTCGAAACAGATTCTTACAAAGATTTAGGTGAAGGAAGATTTCTTACAAGAAACATGATGATTTGGTTTTGGGATAACTACCTGCCTGATAAAAAAACCCGCAGTGAAATTTATGCTTCACCGTTACAGGCGAGTGTAGAACAATTGAAAGGCCTTCCGCCTGCTTTAATTCAAACAGCCGAGAATGATGTGTTGCGAGATGAAGGAGAAGCGTATGCAAGAAAGTTAAATGAGGCTGGCGTTCGTGTAACATTAACCAGATATGAAGGGTTGATCCACGATTATGGTTTATTAAATCCATTGGCAGGGGTCCCTTCGGTTAAAACAGCCATATTTCAAGCAGCAGCAGTAATAAAAGAGGCTTTAAGAAGTAGTGATTCCTATAACAGCGTCAATTCAGTTATAGAAGAACATTCCTGGTTGTAAATAAATTATAAACAAAATAAAAATGTAATTACTAAAATAGTTGTCATCGGCGGTGGTGGGTTTATTTGTTCAAGATCCGCCACAAGATGCAATCTGATTATCAACTTTAAAAACATAAATGATATGACAAAATCAAAAACAGTCGTCCTCATTCACGGAAATTTTGTGAACGACAACAGTTGGACGGAATGGAAACGTCACTATGAACAAAAAGGTTATAAAGTTTATACACCTTCAAATCCCGGACACGAAGGCAATCCTGCTGAGCTAAGAGAAAAAGTTCATCCCGACCTTATTAAGACGGGGTTTATAGATGTCGTAAACAATATCGATCAATTAATAAAAACTTTACCTGAAAAGCCATTAATTATTGGTCACTCTATGGCAGGTATGGCAGCGTTGAAATTGGTTGAAATGGGAAAAGCAGTAGCCGGGGTAAGCATTGATGGGGCGCCACCTAAAAATGTTTTTCCTCCGTTTCAAACACTTAAAACTGTGTTACCGAGTTTTGGTTTTTTTTCTTTTAAGAAATATTTTATGGGTAGTCGTAAGTGGTACAATTATGCATTTTTCAATACTATACCTGAAGCAGAAAAAGTAAAAGCATTTGAAAAATTTGCGGTACCTGAAAGTTATAAAGTCAGTCGCCAGTTAGTTTTAAACTCTTTTTCAAATTTAGATTTTAAAAAATCTCACGCCCCTATCCTGTTTGTTGGCGGCGGCAGAGATCATATTTTCCCGTCCAGTCTTACACAAAAAATAGCCCACAGCTATAAAGACCGCAATAGCCAGATCGATGTAAAAATTTTTGAAAGCAGAAGTCATTTCACTTGCGGAGAACCAGGTTGGGAAAAAGTAGCAGATTATATTTTGGATTGGTATGAATCTTTAAGTCCAACCGAACGAGCAATGTCGAAGATGAGCAACACGCAACATGCTTAATCGTAATCATAGAAATTGTAAGTCAGCGACTGTTACATATTGAATGTCTTTGTGAAGGCAAAGGCATTCTTTTTCTCAGAAAAAAGTATCAATTTAAAAATAGTACAATGTTAGAACCAGTAACCATAGCTCCACATTTCGAAATTATATTCTTCGCCTGATCGAAAATAAAATTATGCATACATACAAGCTCGGCGAGTTTCTCTTCAGGACTAGCAGGAACATTTTTGTGCTGCTAATTGTGGGTTCTCCAACCTTATTTTAAATGTGCCCTCAGCATCCAGGCCATTTTTTCATGTGTTTCCATTAAGCCTGTAATAAAATCGCTTGTACCGGCATCATTCAGTTCGTTGGCAAAAATGTTGATATTCTCTCTCAGTCTTGTGATGATGCTTTCATGATCACCCAGCAATTCCTTTATAAAACCCGCGCTGTCATTTTTTGCTCTTGATTCTTCAGTCAAATGAGTTAATTCAAGATAAGCCTTCATGGTAGCCGGTGCATAATGCCCCAAAGCACGGATGCGTTCTGCCACATCATCCATAGTTTCATCAAGCTGTTCATATTGTTCTTCAAAAAATTTATGCATTGCATGAAAATCGGAGCCTTCAATATTCCAGTGTGCATTTCTTGTTTTCAGGTACAATAAAAATTCATCAGCAAGAAATCCATTCAGCGCATGAGCTACTTTAGTAAGGTTGTCTTTTGTGATACCAATTTGAGGTTTCATATTATTTTGTT
>DASTZB010000010.1:0-12617 GCA_035764525.1 Chitinophagaceae bacterium
TATGATCATATCTCAGGACCAAAATTTCAATTTACAGTAACATTTAAAGCACAGGGGAAAAAGACGTTGATCAACATTCAAATGCTTTTTGAAACTGGTGAGCTGCGTGAGCAAACCGTGAAAACCTTCAAGGCAGATGAAGGATTGAGACAAAACATGGACAAACTCGGGGTGTATCTTGAAAAGGTCATGGAAAAAAAAGCCTATTTATAAATCAAAAACAAATTTCAAATCGCTTAAATTTTATTTTATGACAACAGTAATGAATGAAACTGCAAGCAGGGAGCTTTCTATAACAAGAGTGCTGAATGCGCCCCAGGAATTAGTTTGGGAAGTTTGGACCAAACCCGAACATATCACCCATTGGTGGGGGCCAGTAGGGTTTTCGACTACCACACATGAAATGAGTATAAAACCAGGAGGTGTGTGGCGATTTATAATGCATGGTCCTGATGGAAGAGACTATCCCAACAAAATTGTCTTTATTGAGGTAGTAAAACCAGAATTACTCATTTATAAACATTCAGGCGAAGGGGACATGGAAGATATCAAGTTTCATGTAACAGTGAATTTTGAGAAGCAAGGAAATAAAACAAAACTCACGATGCGTTCATTGTTTGAAACACCAGAAGAACTTGAAAGAGTGATTAAAGAACATGGTGCTAAGGAAGGAATGATTCAACATGTTAACAGGCTTGAGGAGTATGTAGCGAATTATCAACCTGCCCGAATGATAAATGAAACGATTGTAATTGAGAGAAATTATAATGCCCCGGTTGAGAAAGTTTGGAAAGCGATTACTGATACAGATGAAATGAAAAGATGGTATTTTGATCTGGCTGAATTTAAAGCAGAACCGGGATTTGAATTTCAATTTTATGGAGAAGGAAAGCAAGGAGAAAAATTCTTACATCTTTGCAAGGTGATAGAAGTAATTCCAAAGAAAAAACTTACTTATAGTTGGCGCTATGATGGATATGAAGGCAATTCATTCGTAACATTTGAATTATTCTCCGATGGAAACAAAACAAAAGTAAGACTTAGCCATACGGGACTCGAGTCATTTCCTGTTACTTCAAATAAAGATTTTGCTAAAGAAAACTTTATGGAAGGCTGGACTTATATTATCGGTACAGGATTGAAAGACTATTTAGAAAAACAATAGCAGTGATCGGATGGGAAAAGTTGTTGTTGATATTGCCATGTCATTGGACGGGTATATTGCAGGCACAAATGTAAGCCCTCAGTTGCCAATGGGTGATGACGGTCTTCGTCTACATGATTGGATCTTTAATAAAAAGACAGATGTAGACGCTGACATGATAAAAGAAGTCATGGAACATTCAGGTGCAGTTATTGTAGGAAGGCACACTTATGATGTGGCGATCGATGATGCATGGGGAGGCCAATCTCCTTTTCCGATGCCAGCATTGGTGGTTTCTCATAACAAAGCTGAAAAGATTGTTGACGGGTTTGCCTTTATTACAAGCGGAATCGATGAAACTTTTAAGCAGGCAAAGACAATAGCTGGCAATAGAAATATTTGGATAATGGGTGGAGCAAATATTGTTCGTCAATTTATTACAGCCGGATTAGTAGATGAGTTGGAGATTCATCTTTCACATATTTTATTGGGAAAGGGTATTCGTTTGTTTGATGACACACTCTCAAACGTTATTGAATTAGAAAGAATAAGATCAATAGAATCGGATGCAGTAACTCATATACGATTTCGACTTATAAAATAATTTTATCAGCATCCAGTTGTATCTTTAGCCCCCATGGAATTAAGATAGAACCGGGATTAATAATGATCAAAAAGATTTCGAGGATATACTTTCTGCTTGTTGCTTTATTTTTTTCATTGAGTGTGAATGCACAGCTCAAATGGATAAATGTTGATTCGTTATACCAGCCTTTGCCCTCATCAATTCATGTTTATTTTACCAATGAGCCAATAGATACTGCGCCATTCCGTGCGTATTATTTAATTGCCGACCTGAAGGACAAGAAAATAGATTTTACCGCAGATACAACTCTTGCCAGGCGATTGACTCCAACACAATTTTATCAAAAAAATGATCACCCATTGGTTGTTATTAACTGTACATTTTTTTCTTTTGCGACCAATCAAAATCTGAATGTCGTAATCAAAGATGGAAAACTCGTTGGTTATAATATTCACTCGATTCTCGGAAGAGGAAAAGATACGCTTACTTATAGACATCCGTTTGGCAGCGCTATTGGTATTTCTAAAAAAAGAAATGCTGATATAGCCTGGTTGTATTCCGATTCGGCAAAAAAAATTCCTTATGCCATTCAATCTCCAACCCAGCCATCTAAAGATTCGCTTAGGGATTTAAATTTTGATAAAGCAGTTTTTTACAATACAATTGTTCTAGGGCATAACGGTACTATCGAGAATTCTTTACATAAATGGAAAATGAAAACTGCAGTCGGGGGAGGACCAGTCTTACTTCAGGCAGGCAAAATCAAGATCACCAATAATGAAGAATTAAAATTTGTCGGTAAAGCCATCAACGATAAACATCCACGAACTGCAATGGGCTATACAAAAGATAACAAGCTTGTTATTTTAATGATCGAGGGAAGAAATACAGTTGCCCATGGCGCTACACTTGGACAAGAAGCCCAACTACTAAAAGACCTTGGTTGCTGGGAAGCATTAAATCTTGATGGCGGTGGTAGCAGTTGTATGCTGGTAAATGGAAAAGAAACGATAAAGCCATCAGATAAAGAAGGGCAGAGGGCGGTGCCTGCTGTCTTTATTATCAGGAAAAAATAATAAGCGGAAAATGGTCTTCATCTTCCGCTTAGTTAAAAAAATTCAGTTCAATTACCAGATCCGGGCCCTTAAACTATCTGCACGATACATGCTGTCTCCGGGTTTAATATTAAACGCAGTATAAAAATCATCTACATCAACGACAGGTCCATTTACCCTGTATTTGGCAGGTGAATGAACATCGGTGAGTAAACGGTTTCGTAAGGTTTCTTCACGTATGTTGAACTGCCAGCTTAAAGCATAACCAAGAAAATAACGTTGAAGTGGTGTCATTCCATTAATGAGCTTCCCTTCTTTGTAGGTTTGTGTTTTCTTAAATGCATCCAAACCAATTAATATTCCGCCAAGATCAGCAATATTTTCTCCAGTAGTGGCCTTGCCATTGATATGGTAACCGGGTAATGGCTCGTATTCATCAAATTGTTTAATGATAACATCTGCTCTCTTTTTAAACTCTTCTTCATCTTTGGCAGTCCACCAGCTTACAAGATTTCCCTTGGCATCATATTGCCTTCCTTCATCATCAAAACCATGAGTGATCTCATGACCAATAGTAGAGGCCCCTGCATATCCATATACTAATGCATCATCTAGTTCCTCATCATTAAAGCCCGGAACTGTGAAGATCCCGGCCGGTAACACAATTTCATTATTACTTGGATTGTAATAAGCATTCCATGTTTGCGGTGTCATTCCCCATTCTGTTCTGTCAACTGGTTTGCCAAGCTTATTGAATTCATGATTGTGTTGCCAGAGATTACCACTCATAATATTTTGGAGATAGCTTTCATTACTTATTGTCATTGCCGAATAATCTTTCCATTTATCAGGATATCCAACTTTTTTTGTAACCGCTGAAAGTTTGGCATAAGCTTTTTGTTTTGTGCTGTCACCCATCCAACTAAGATTCGTAATTCTTTCCCTCAATGCATCACGAATGGCTTCAACAAGATCTATATATCGTTTTTTTGCCGTTTCATTAAAATATTTTTTGACATACAATTGCCCTAGCAATTCACCCATCGCATTCTCTTCACTTTGCATTACTCGTTTCCATCTTGGCCTTCTTTCTTTAGCACCACTAAGAAGTTTATTGAACTCAAATGCCGTAATGCCAAAGCGATCTGGCAATGCACCTGCAAAATCACTTACCAGGTTGAATCGGACATAACTTTTCCAAACATTGATAGGAGTGGATTTTAGAACTGTTTCAAGGGCCTTAAAAAATTCTGGTTGACCTACAATTACTGAATCTATGTTTTTGACGCCTTCCGTTGCAAGAAAATTATTCCAATCAATAGAAGCAGACATTTTACCCAGGTCAGCAATTGCCATTTTATTATAATTAGCGTAGGGATCACGAAGATCTGCAAGCTTGCGGCTCGCTTGTGCCAGTTTTGTTTCCATCGCAAGAATATCGCCGGCAGTCTTGTTGGCACTTACACTATCATCTCCAGCCATGTGAAGTATCCTGGAAATATATTTTACATACTCATTTCTTATATTTTTTGTTGCGGAATCTGCTTTGAAATAGTATTCTCTCTCAGGTAGCCCGATGCCGCCTTGCCATAATTTGTAACTCATCACCTCGCTATTCTTATCATCCTGTGTAACAAAATCTGCAAAAAGTGTATATGAACCAAGTTTTCTGAATTCCGATACTGTTCTCAGCAATGATCTAATATCAGTAATTGCATTGACCTTATCAAGGTATGGTTGCAAATGTTTTAATCCATCATTTTCGATCTTTACACTGTCAATGCCGCTACTCCAGAAGTCACCGATCTTTTGTTCATTAGTTCCTTTTGCGGCTCCTGATCTTGCTGCTTCTTCACTTATTTCCTTTGTACGTCTCAGATTTTCTTCATAAACAAGATTGCCAATGCCCCATGATGATTGCTCATTGGGAATAGGGTTTTTTTTGAGCCAGCCGCCATTGGCATATTCAAAAAAATCATCGGCTGGGCGAACCGTTGTGTCAAGATTTGAAAACAAAACATCTTCTTTAATTCCGGTCGTTTCTTTTTTATTACTACAAGAAACAATAACGGTTGCAAGCATAGTGCATGCAAACATTTGCTTTATCATAAAATTTATTTTGAAGATAAATGTAGAGTTTCGATGCGATGGGAGAACATAATATTGATAAACGGAAAGTCCATTTGATCTTTTGGTAAACTATGTGTTTGTATCTTTCTCCCATACCAATGCACTTGCGCCAAGTATCGCTGCATGTGCTTCTCTTAAATGACTGATCAGGATCTTTACTTTATTTTGAAAAACTTTTATGAGGTTTTCTTCCATACTTTCTCGTGTGGGTTTTAGTATAAAGTCACCTGCTTTTGTAAGCCCTCCAAATAAAATGATTGCTTCAGGGCTTGTCGTCATGATTGCGTTTGCTAATGAAATACCCAGGATATTGCCCGTATAATTAAAAATTTCCTGTGCCAATTCATCCCCCTCAATAGCTGCGTCGTAAACCGCCTTTGAATCCAGCAAGTCGTGGGGAACTTTTCTGAGCAAACTTTGTTTTTTATTTTTTTCAAGAAACTCAATGGCAGTTAGTCGTAAACCGGTTGCAGAGGCATAGCTTTCCAGCGAACCTTTTTTTCCTGTGCCGGCATGAATACGTCCATCGGGAATTACTATGGTGTGCCCTAATTCACCGGCAAAACCATCGTGTCCATAAATAAGAGCGCCGTTTGCCACAATGCCACTGCCAACACCAGTACCAAGAGTGATCATAATGAAGTCTCTCATGCCTTTTGCCGCACCATACATCATTTCTCCAATGGCAGCTGCATTAGCATCGTTTGTAAGCGTAACAGGAAGATGGAATTTATCAGAGATAAGCTTTGCCAATGGAATGATACCATGCCAGGGAAGATTAGGTGCATATTCAATAGTACCTGTATAATAATTCCCATTAGGTGCGCCAACACCGATCCCTTTCATTCTTCCCGTTCCTCCTGCTGCTTCAATTACCTCGCTAACTACTTCATGCAACTCATCAATAAAAGTATCAACCGTTTTATGTTTTTTGGTTGACATTTCGCCTGAGAAAAGCACATTGCCGTCACGATCTACAATTCCAAACTTTGTACCTGTACCGCCAATATCAATTCCGATTGCGAGCTGAGTTACGGATGCAGGCGTTATTTTTTGAGCAGCTTTTTTCTTAGCCATTGAAAATATTTTTTAACACATACCTAGATTTAATTTGAAACCAAGTGGATCAATGAGAGCCTCCACTTTGCATGTGATCGTAATCAATACCCTGTGTTTTTAATATGCTCTTTGCTCTGATAGCATAAAAAGCTAAGTAAACAAAACACGCGACACCCACAAGATATGACCATTGAATACCCAGTAATTGATCTGCTACAAAGCCTTGCGCAATACTGATAATACCGCCACCCATAATCATCATAATAAGAAAACTAGCCCCCTCATTCGTATGCTTGCCAAGACCAGCAATTGCTAAGGTAAAAATGCATGGCCACAAAGTGGAACAGAATAAACCAACACTCATAAACGCGTAGGCACTTACCATCCCGCTTGAAAGCATTCCAACAAACAATGCAGCAATGCCCATGGCTGAATAAATAAGTAATAATCTTGCAGGATTTCCTTTGCTTAAAATATCTCCGATGATCATTGCCACGATTACAATCGGGTAATAATAAAATGATGATATATCATGTTGGGCAATCACATTTACAAGTATGAAAACGCCAAATGCGATATAAGGCATAAAAAATCTAAGAATTTGTTTTGCTCCTTTCGTTATATCAAATGCTCCAACTGAGGCTGTCCACCTCCCGATCATGAGACTTGCCCAGAATAAAGAAATAAAAGGAGCGACTTTGTCTGTCGGTATTTGCAGGTCTTGTTTTAAAAAAGCAGGAAGATTTGAAGCAGTAGAAACTTCAACACCCACATAAACAAAAATGGCAATCATTCCCAACACTAACTGGGGGTAATTAAAAACGCTTTTTCTATGCAACAATTTTTCTTTGTTTTCTGCTTCTTCTTCAGCCACTTTGTCAAGATCAATTTTATTTGGAACTGACGAGAAGCGAAATATAATTGCAGCCAGTAGGAATACAGCACCCAATATCAGGTATGGTGTTTTTACACTTCCAATACTTGCAACGCCTACTGAGTCTGCTGAAACAGTTCCAAAGATCGCAAAGCTTACAAGTAACGGGCCGATTGTTGTTCCAAGATTATTTATACCGCCTGCCATGCTCAATCGTTGCTGCCCGGTTTTCGGATCACCCATCACAATAGCCAATGGATTTGCCGCTGTTTGCTGAAGTGAAAAGCCGAGTCCTACAATAAACAATCCTGTTATCATTAAAGGAAAAGAGGCTGTCTGCGCTGCAGGATAAAACAACAATGTTCCTAACGCAGAAATGACAAGCCCAAGAGATATACCGTTTCTAAACCCGATCCTATTAAGAATATCGCCTCCGGTAGCTTTTGAAATCCCAAAGTAAATCAATGAGCCAATAGTATATGCAACATAAAAAGCAAATGAAACCATTTGCGATTGCACTTGAGTAAGATTAAGCTTGTCTTTAAAAACAGGAATAAGAATATCGTTACTAGCAGCAACAAATCCCCAAAAAAAGAAAACAGTGACCAGTGTTCCGAACTGAGACCATTTGGTTTGTATGTTCATAACAATCGTTTAGTTGAATAATTTGGTGATGAAAGTAAACAATTTTTGTTAGCGAAATTCTTTAATCTCATAGCCATAAAAAACTTCTTTTAGAACCATGGATTTGAGAAAATTCAGGTATGTTTATTTAAATTTCAGATTATAACGACCTTAACAACCAACCACCACATGCAAAGAAGTTATGTTTTTCCCCTGATAATTATTGGTGCACTTTTTTTTATTTTCGGTTTTGTAACATGGGCAAACAGTCAACTGATACCGTATTTAAAAATTGCTTGTGAACTTACCGATACACAATCTTTTCTTGTAGCCACTGCTTTTTTTGCAGCCTACTTTATAATGGCCGTTCCATCATCTGCAATTTTAAAATGGACGGGCTTTAAAAAAGGTATGTCAGTAGGGCTACTGGTAATGGCGGTTGGCGCACTGCTTTTTATACCAGCGGCGAGCTCCCGGAGTTACGCATTGTTTTTAACCGGCCTGTTTATTATCGGTACCGGTCTTGCATTATTGCAAACTGCTTCCAATCCTTATGTCACTGTGCTTGGCCCGCTTGAAAGCGCTGCACAACGTATAAGCATTATGGGTATTTGCAATAAAACCGCCGGCATTCTTGCGGTATTTATACTTGGAGGTATTGTTTTAAAAGACGTGGATGCTTTGAAATCAAACCTGCTTACATTATCTGCCGCAGAAAAAAATGCAGAACTAAGTGAATTGGCATCACGGGTGGTTAACCCATATATCACTATTGCTATTGCACTTGCAGTTCTTGCTGTGATCATTTATTTTCTGCACCTCCCTGAAATAAATGAGGAAGAAGAAGCAGATACTTTTCATAGGAAAGACAAAACAAGTGTCTTTCAGTTTCCACACCTTGTGCTTGGAGCAATTGCTATATTCTTTTATGTGGGGGCTGAAGTGATCAGCTACGATACTTTTGCCGGGTTCGGTGAGTCACTTGGGTTCCCGTTAGAAAAGGCATCTAAATTTGCATCTTATACCGGATATGGATTGTTGTTGGGATATATTACAGGAATTATCTGTATCCCAAAATATATCTCTCAACGAAAAGGATTGGTTGGTAGTGCTATACTTAGTATGCTCCTTGTTTTATTCGCAATATTTACAAATGGAATGACGGCTGTTGTTTGTTTTGCTCTATTGGGATTCTCAAATGCAGTAATGTGGCCAGCTATCTGGCCGCTGGCAATTGATGGGTTAGGTCGGTTTACAAAAATTGGTGCAGCGCTTCTTATCATGGGAATTGTTGGTGGCGCCATTCTTCCGCCATTATATGGCCTGCTTTCAAAAGCTTTAGGCTCTAAACAAATGGGTTATTGGTTGATGATACCCTGTTATCTTTATATACTTTATTATTCAATGAAGGGGTATAAAACAGGTATGTAATTTTTATGGAAATAATTCATATATCAGCAGAATGTTATCCTGTAGCCAAGGCCGGCGGTCTTGGCGATGTCGTAGGGGCATTGCCGAAATATCAGAATAAGCTTGGGCATGTAGCAAAAGTGATCATGCCTATGTATCGTACAAAATTTTTATATAATAGCGATTGGGAACTGGTACATGAAGGAAGTCAATATCTGGGAACAAAATGGTTTCATTACAGTGTTATCAGGGAAAAAACAAACAAACTTGGTTTTGATCTTTACCTCGTTGATATAAACGGATTGCTTGACCGGGAAAAAATTTATGGCTATGATGACGACACCGAAAGATTTACTGCTTTTCAAATTGCCGTTTGTGATTGGTTGAGTAAATGGCAGCATTGGCCTGATGTAATTCATGTGCATGATCATCATGCTGGCTTAATTCCTTTCATGATCAAATATTGTTTTGCGTTCAGACATTTAGGTCAGATCCCAACTTTGCTTACTATTCATAATGGGCAGTACCAGGGCTGGATGGGTTGGGATAAAAGCCATTATATACCGGCCTATGATAGTTGGAAATGGGGAATGCTCGACTGGAAAAATAATATTAATCCATTGGCCTGCGCCGTAAGGTGTGCATGGAAAGTAAATACAGTTAGCCAAAGTTATATGGATGAGTTGCGATATAATGCTAATGGACTTGAAGATCTTTTTGAGTATGAAAAAGGAAAATGCAGTGGCATTTTAAATGGAATTGATGCTGAAGTTTGGGACCCTGAATCAGATGAATATTTAGCAAAAAATTTCTCTGTTGAAACCGTTGAAAAAGGAAAGCAAAAGAATAAAAAAGAACTCTGTAAACAATTTAATCTCGATGAAGAAAAACCTTTATTCACTTTCATTGGAAGGTTAGTAGGGGAGAAGGCAGCAGATATTTTACCAGATGCCATTAGTTCCTCAGTTTACCAACATCATGGCCACTGCAGTTTTTTAATTCTTGGCTCAGGTGACCCAGCTGTTGAAAGCCAATTGGAAAGTGTAAAGCACCAGTTAAGCGGTTACATCAGCACCTATATCGGTTACAGTGAATCGTTAAGTCATTTGATGTATGCAGGTGCCGATTTTCTTTTAATGCCAAGTCGAGTTGAGCCTTGTGGTTTAAATCAAATGTATGCACTGCGATATGGTACAATGCCAATTGTAAGAAATATTGGTGGATTGAGAGATACAGTTGTTGATATGGGCGACTTCCAGGGTTTTGGAATTCGATTTAATGAGGCAAGTGTTTGGGATGTGACCTACTCAGTTGGCAGGGCAATTGATCTTTATTATAATAAGAAAGCGCAAATGAAAGAGATGATCGAATTCATGATGAAGATCGATCATTCGTGGGAAACATCTGCTCAACAATACATATCTTTATATCAGTCGTTAAAATAATTTTCTATGGCTGTTAGAACTGTTAATTCAAAGGAGATCCTTAGCGTTATCCTCGGGGGCGGTGCTGGCTCACGGTTATATCCATTAACTGCAAGCAGAAGCAAGCCGGCAGTTCCCATTGCTGGTAAATATCGCTTGGTTGATATTCCTATTTCCAATTGCTTGAATAATGGAATTGGAAGAATGTTTGTGTTGACACAATTTAATTCTGCATCACTTAACAGGCATATAAAGAACACCTATCACTTCAGCGCTTTCAGTAAAGCGTTTGTTGATATACTTGCTGCAGAACAGACTCCTGATAATCCAACCTGGTTCCAGGGAACTGCTGATGCAGTAAGACAAGGGTTAAGACATATTGAACCATTCGAAAGTGAATATGTATTGATCCTATCCGGCGACCAATTATATCAAATGGATTTTGCCGAGATGCTCGAAAATCATAAAACGCTTGGCGCCGATATTTCTGTTGCCACGATTCCTGTTGCCGAAAGAGAAGCACCTGAATTTGGAATACTAAAATCTAAAGAGGGGCTGATCGATTCTTTTATTGAAAAACCCAAGAAAGAACTTTTACCTGATTGGACAAGCGATACTGGTGATGAAATGAAAGCTAAAGGAAGAAATTATCTTGCTTCAATGGGCATTTATATTTTTAACCGGAATCTATTATTTGATTTTTTGCAAAATGAATTCCACGAAGCAACAGATTTTGGTAAAGAAATAATTCCACAATCAATAAAAAAATATAAAGTTGCCAGCTATCAATACACAGGGTATTGGACTGATATCGGAAATATTTATTCTTTCTTTGAAGCTAATATTGATTTGACCAAAGATATCCCTGATTTTAATTTGTTCGACAGTGATCGGGTCATTTTTACACGCAGCCGTATGCTGCCGCCTGCGAAGATCAGCGGTACTACACTTGAGAAAACCCTGGTTGCTGAAGGTTCAATTATTAATGCCAGTCGTGTCGAACATTCTGTTATAGGTATTCGGTCCCGTGTTGAACATGGAACCACTCTTGTGAACACGTATATGATGGGTAGCGATTATTATGAAACAATTGCTGAAATTGCCCATGCAAAAGAGCGGGGCATTCCTCTTCTTGGTATCGGTAATCGTTGTTATATTAAAAATGCGATCATCGATAAAAACGTTCGGATCGGTGATGATGTACGGATCAATGGAGGAACACATCTTGAAAATAAAGATCATTCGCTTTATACAGTAAAGGATGGAATAGTTGTAGTGAAAAAAGGAGCGATCATTCCAAATGGATTTGTGATAAGTTGAAAAAAATAAAATTTTGAGTAGGGGAACTTTGGTTCCCTTTTTTTGTGATCAAAATGTGTGATGAATACATAATCTTCCTACCTTCCGCATACATTCTTCAATTAACGATTGTATATGTCAACTGCTTTCACCGGAGAAAAACCTCGTTTGAGTATTAGCCAGGTGATTAATATGAGTGTTGGTTTTTTTGGAATTCAATTTGGCTGGGATTTGCAACGGGCTAATATGGGACGTATTTATGAAAATCTTGGAGCCAATCCTGACCAGGTTCCTATTTTATTTTTAGCCGCTCCTTTAACAGGGCTTTTGGTGCAACCGATCATTGGTTATATGAGCGACAGAACCTGGCATCCCAAATGGGGAAGAAGAAGGCCATATTTTATGATCGGGGCGATCCTAAGTTCGATTGCTTTGGTATTTATGCCTCATAGCAGCACTTTGTTCATGGCGGCAGGATTACTTTGGGTAATGGATGTTTTTGGAAACGTATCCATGGAACCTTTCCGTGCATTTGTAACAGATAAGCTTCCTGATTCACAAGTTAACAGGGGATTTATCATGCAAAGTTTTATGATCGGTTTAGGAGGAAGCATTGCTTCTGCATTACCATGGATATTTAATAACATTTTTCATCGTACCAATACAGCTTCTTTGGGGCAAATTCCCGAAAACGTAAAGTGGTCATTCTATATTGGCGCTTTCTTTTTTCTTTCTGCTGTATTATATACTGTATTTACTACAAAAGAATATCCACCCTCTGACCTTGGTTACAAGGATAAAGTAAAAGAATCCAATAAAGGTTTTGGTGGTGGTGCAAAAGAAATCTTTCATGCATTAACAAATATGCCAAAAAGAATGAAGGTGGTTTCACTCATACAATTCTTCACTTGGCCAGGACTCTTTTTAATGTGGTTCTACTATACAACTGCAGTAGCAGTAAATGTTTTTCATGGTAAGGATGCAAGCGATCCTGTATATGCCAAAGGTGCTG
>DASTZB010000011.1:0-4184 GCA_035764525.1 Chitinophagaceae bacterium
GGTAAAAAAGTAGAGAATGAATTTATTGGTGTCAATTCAGGCATCATGGATCAGTTTGCCGTGGTTATGGGCAAGAAGAATAAAGCGATCTTACTGGACTGCGATTCGTTGGAATATGAATACCTGCCTTTTGAAACAGGTGATTATATTCTAGCAATTATCAATAGTAATAAGCAAAGAAAACTTGCTGATTCAAAATACAACGAACGGTTTGCTGAATGTGGCAAAGCTTTGAAAGCATTAAAAAAAGAACTAGGTGTAACACATCTCTGTGATATAGATCTTAATTCATTTGAAAAACATCGTCGTCTTATTAATGACCCGGTATTGGAGAAAAGGGCTTTACACGTGATAAGCGAAAACTTCCGAGTAGGCGAGGCTAAAAATGCATTGAAAGCAAATGACCTGATAACTTTTGGCAAGCTGATGTATGCATCTCATCAATCATTAAAAGATTGGTATGAAGTAAGTGGAAAAGAATTGGACACCATTGTGGAATTCTGTAAAACTTATGATGATTGTATTGGAGCAAGGATGACGGGAGCAGGTTTTGGTGGCTGTGCTATCGCTTTGGTGAAAAAAAATAAGTTTGAAGATTTCTCTTCTAAGATCACTGCATATTATGACGAGAAGATCGATTATAAGCCCGATGTGTTTGCTTCGGAGATTGGAGATGGAGTAGGAGAGTTAAAGAAAGAATTGAATGCTTAATGAATTCTATCGCCTCTCACTTCAAGATTATTAATTACATCAGCCTCGTATTTGAGCCATTCAGCCCAACGCTTTCTTGCTTTTTCTTTGTCGATATAGGTTTCTGCTATTTCAATAAATAAAGTGTAATGCCCAGCTTCACTTTCCATAAAACGACGATAAAAGTTGCAGAGGTATTCATCATTCAATCCTTCACTTAATCTTTTGAATCGTTCACAGCTTCTTGCCTCAATTAATGCCATTGTTAATAATTGATCTAACATCCGGCCTTCAACACTGCCTCCTTGTGTTTGAAACTCGAGGAGCTTGTTCACATATTCATCTTTTCGTTGCTTGCCGAGCTTTAGATTCCTTTTTTCTAGTTCCTGCAACACCAACCTGAAATGGCCCCATTCTTCGGTGACGATTGGAGAGAGCTCTTTTACCAGCTTTTCTCTTTCGCTGTATCGTTGAATAAGGGAGATGCAAGACGTCGCTGCCTTTTGTTCACAGTAGGCATGATCGGTAAGAATTTCTTCAATTGATTTTCCAGCCAGGTCAACCCAGCGGGGATCCGTAGGCAATTGAAGACCAAGTATATTCCGGGTATCTTCTGATAATTCTTCTTCAGACATTCTTCTGAAATTAAAGGTCTACGAAGCTAAATCAAAATGGCTTCTTTTCTTTGTATTTTAGGCTCATTCTCCTACCTTTGCCGCCACAAATAATCGGATGTAAAATCGGATGAAAATAAAAAATTAAACAGATGCCATTAACAAAAGAAAAAAAGTCGACCGTCATCGCACAATATGGCGGAAAAGAATCAAACACAGGATCAATTGAAGGTCAGATCGCTTTATTAACGGAGCGTATGAACCAGATCGCCTCACATCTTCAAACAAACAAAAAAGATTTTTCAACTCACCGTGGCCTGATGCAGCTGGTTGGTAAACGTAAGCGTTTACTAAATTATCTTCAGAAACATGATCTTACAGGTTATCGCCAGCTGATTGAAAAACTCGGTATCAGAAAATAATTCGGCGCCAAAACTCCGCTTAATGCGGAGCTTTTAGTTTCTGAGAGTTTGTATTTCTCCTTTCTCTTGCTTTTCAATTTTGCTGAATAGCGATCAGAACGTACAAAAGTGCGACGCAACGGAAACTAATAGTAGCAATAAGCCGGGTTCATAATTATACTTCAAATTGTTTGAGTGTTCAACAACTTCGAGCCTCGAACATAAAACTTAGAACAACATGTTACAACAACCTATTCGTAAAACATTTGATATAGGCGGTGGCCGTATGGTTACCATCGAAACAGGACGTCTTGCCCGCCAGGCTGACGGTGCTGTAACCGTAAGCATTGGTAAATGCATGCTCCTGGCAACAGTAGTTGCAAATAAGGAACCAAAAGAAGGACAGGATTTTTTTCCTTTGTCAGTCGATTACCAGGAAAAATTTGCTTCTGCCGGTCGGATACCGGGTTCATTTTTCAAAAGAGAAGCAAGACTGAACGACTATGAAATACTGACGTCCAGGCTTACCGACCGTGCCTTACGTCCATTATTTCCCGAAGATTATTTATGCGAAGTGCAGGTGCTAATAACGCTTATCTCCAGCGACGAACAAATAATGCCGGATGCAATGGTTTGTTTAGCGGCATCAGCTGCATTAGCAGTTTCGGATATTCCAATTAAAGAAATCATATCTGAGGTTCGTGTGGCAAGAGTAGAGGGGGAATTTATTATAAACCCGACCCGTGATGAATTAGAAAATTCTGATCTTGAATTTATTATTGCCGCTACCGATAAGAACCTGATGATGGTGGAGGGTGAAGCACAAGAATGTAGTGAAGCAGATCTGATAAAAGCATTGGAAGTAGCACATGATGCGATTCGCATACAGATCAAAGCACAGGAAGAGCTGCGTGATATTGTTGGTGTGAAAGGAAAAAGGGATTATAAAAAACCAGAACATGATGAGACACTCCGTGAAAAAGTAAATGCTTTTGCAAAACAAAAGGTATATGAAATTTCCAAAAGCAAGTTGAACAAAGCGGAACGTAGTGATAAATTTTCAGCGTTGACAGATGAATTAATGGAACATGTCAAAGCTGGTTTGAATCTATCGGAAGGTGAGGAAATTCCTGCTAAAACAAAAAAACAGGTAAGCACTTATTACGGCGATCTTCAATATTATGTAGTTCGTGATATGATACTTGACGAAAAAGTCCGTTTGGATGGTCGCGGCCTTGAAGATATCCGTGCATTGGATATGGAAGTAGATGTATTGCCTTCGCCGCATGGTGCAGCATTATTTACAAGAGGTGAGACACAATCTCTCACTACAGTTACATTGGGAACACCATTAGATGAATTGCTGGTGGAAAGCGCTGCAAAATCTTTTGATTCAAAATTCTTTTTACATTATAATTTCCCTCCTTTTTCAACAGGCGAGGTAAAGATGATGAGGGGTCCGGGAAGAAGAGAAGTCGGACATGGAAACCTGGCGCAGCGTTCGCTGAAACAAATAATGCCAAGTGAGAATTTTGCATATACAGTTCGTGTTGTAAGTGACATTTTAGAATCAAATGGATCTTCGTCAATGGCGACAGTTTGTGCAGGTTCGTTAGCATTAATGGATTCAGGGATTCCTTTTCCAAAACATGTAAGTGGAATTGCCATGGGATTAATTACAAAAGGTGATAAGTATGCAATCTTAAGCGATATTCTTGGTGATGAGGATCATTTAGGTGATATGGATTTTAAAGTTACTGGTACCCGTGAAGGTATTTGCGGTGTGCAAATGGATATAAAAGTTGATGGTTTGAAAATGGAAGTGATGTCGCAGGCATTGGAGCAGGCACGTCGCGGAAGACTTCATATTCTGAATGCCATGTACAATTGTATTTCTGAAGCAAGAAGTGAAGTGAAACCACATGCACCAAGAATGGTGAAGATGTTTATCGATAGAGAATTCATCGGAGCCGTTATCGGGCCTGGTGGCAAAGTGATACAGGAAATGCAAAGGGTAACAGGAACTACCATCAATATTGAGGAAGTAAACAATATGGGTGAGGTAAGTGTATTTGGTGTAAATAAGGAAGGAGTTGAGAAAGCAGAAGCATGGATCAAAGGAATTGTGGCGATACCAGTTGTTGGCGATGTGTATGAAGCTACAGTAAAATCAATCATGCCATTCGGCGCATTTGTTGAATTTTTGCCGGGTAAGCAAGGCTTGGTACATATAAGTGAAGTAAGCTGGAAACGTCTTGAAACACTTGATGGGGTACTGAATGAAGGTGACGTGATAAAAGTGAAATTGATCGGGACTGATCCAAAATCAGGCAAATTCAAACTTTCAAGAAAAGTATTGATACCAAAACCTGAGAGACAAGATAGACCCACAGAAAATTAATAATCCATAAGGGAAAATAACTTACCTCTGTTTTGCCTAAAGCAAGACGGGGTTTTTTTTAATTTTGTAATAAGATGG
>DASTZB010000012.1:0-8977 GCA_035764525.1 Chitinophagaceae bacterium
AAGGAGAATATGGATAAATTCATGAATGAACAATTTACCCGGGAAAAATTAATGGAGGAGGTAACGGAACGGGGAAATACTTTTTTACTAGCATTTGATGGCGATACGCCGGTTGGTTATGCACGGATGAGAGAAGGAAAAAAATTCCCTGAATTCGAAAATAGAGATTCAATTGAGATCGCAAGAATTTATTCGGTGAATAGTTATTTGGGCACTGGTGTTGGTCAGCAATTGATGCGTCAATGTGTTTTTATTGCCAAAGAATTAAAAAAAGAGATCATCTGGTTGGGTGTATGGGAGAAAAACCCCCGGGCTATTGCTTTTTATTCAAAGTGGGGGTTTGAAAAATTTAGCGAGCAGGATTTTCTTCTTGGCGACGACCTGCAAAAAGATTGGTTGCTGATGAAAAAGCTTTAAGTTTTTTCATCGTATTTAATTTAAATGCTTTTATTTTTATAAGAGTTATGCGTACACGAATCAAGATCTGTTGTATTAGCAGCGTGAATGAAGGCAAACTTGCTATCGAATATGGAGCAGATGCAGTTGGGCTTGTTGGAAAAATGCCAAGCGGACCCGGCCCGATCCCTGATTGGCTGATCGCGGAGATTGTTAAAACAATTCATCCGCCGATCGCCACATTTTTGTTAACAAGCGAACAATCATCTGAAGAAATAATTTATCATGTAAAAAGAGTGGATACGAACACAGTTCAGATTGTTGATGAATTGACAACAGGAACGTATAGTGATATAAGAACTGCATTGCCCCATTTAAAAATTGTACAGGTCATTCATGTTTCCGGTGAAGAAAGCATAGGTGAGGCTGTTCGCATTTCTCCGAATGTTGATGCATTATTGCTTGATAGCGGAAATCCCAGGGCCGGTATAAAAACTTTAGGTGGTACCGGCAATGTTCATAATTGGGATCTAAGCAGGGAGATTGTGAAAGCAGTCGATATCCCCGTATTTCTTGCCGGTGGATTGCATGCAAATAATGTACGGCTGGCTATAGAGACTGTCCGGCCGTTTGCTGTTGACGTTTGCAGTGGGGTAAGGACGGACGGACGGCTTGATCCAAATAAGCTCGAAGGTTTTATTAAAGCGGTGCATTCCCTTTAGGTTATATTGACAGGCTCGCTTATTTTTGCCTCCCAATAAATACTGGGACAAAATTTATTTTTAAAATGGCAAGATCAATTGCATTTCGTGAAGCTCTTCGTGAGGCGATGACTGAAGAAATGAGACGTGATGAGCGGGTATTTCTGATGGGTGAGGAAGTGGCCGAATATAATGGCGCTTATAAAGTTAGCCAGGGTATGTTGGCCGAATTCGGTCCTAAACGAGTTATTGATACCCCAATTTCTGAATTGGGTTTTACCGCAGTAGGCGTTGGCGCTGCACAAAATGGTTTAAGGCCAATTGTTGAATACATGACCTGGAATTTTGCAGTCCTGGCTTTGGATCAAATTTTAAATACAGCCTCCAAAATGCTGGCGATGAGCGGAGGCCAGGTTAGTTGCCCGATCGTTTTCAGAGGCGGCAATGGCTCAGCTGGCCAATTAGGAGCTCAGCACTCAACCGCATTTGAATCGTTGTATGCGAATATTCCCGGAATTAAAGTTGTTTCGCCAAGTACGGGTTATGATGCAAAAGGATTATTGAAGCAGTCGATCCGCTATGAAGAAGACCCGGTAATGTTTATGGAAAGTGAGGTGATGTATGGTGATAAAAGTGAAGTGCCGGAAGAAGAATATTATATTGAATTGGGCAAGGCTGATATAAAAAAGGTGGGACGTGATGTAACAATTGTTTCTTTTAATAAAATGATGAAAGTCGCACTTGGGGCTGCTGATGAATTGGAAAAAGAAGGTATCAGCGCTGAAGTGATAGATCTTCGTACAATTCGCCCGCTCGATTGGATGACGATACTTGAATCAGTTAAAAAAACAAATCGTTTGGTGATCGTAGAAGAACAATGGCCATTTGCTTCCATCTCTTCTGAAATAACTTACACTATTCAAAAAGAAGGATTCGATTATTTGGATGCGCCTATTCGTCGCATAACTGCTGCAGATGCGCCATTGCATTATGCACCTAATCTTGTTGCAGCAGCATTGCCAGATGTTTCAAGAACAGTGAAGCTTGTAAAAGATGTAATGTATCTGGAGAAATGATTTTTTCTATAAGAAAGATCCTGCATTCTCAATAGGAGTGCAGGATTTTTTATTGCAGTTATCAGAATATTTTTTATAGAAAAATATTTCGATTGTTATGCAACGGTTTGGCTTTTTATATGCATCTTCGCCTCGGTTTTTCATAGGATATTGGATTTTACAACGAGGCTGGGTTTCTACCCGGCCTCTATTGTTTCCGGCAATGACAACACTTTCATCACCACCTCTTTAAGCTCCCAACTTCAAATTGCCATTGAGGTGTATATAAGGGATAAATCGCCGATATTGCATACCAGGGACTTAGATCGGGGTCAGCATAGTTTTTTAAAATATGAATATCCTGCGCCGGCATATAACCCTGGGATAAAAGAAATATCTTTTCGCCTTGTTCATTTTTTGCTACTGCCATAACCGTAACGGCATGGCCCGGAAAACCTCCATAGACAAAAACATCCCCTGGTTGAATTGATCTGCTATCATTTATCGGCTTCAATTGTCTTGATAAAGAATAAGTGCCACAATAAGAAAAAACAAGTTCCATGAATGAAGTAAACTCTTTCTGAATATTAATTCCTTCCTTATTTATATTATATGATACAAGTTTATTTCCTTGCTCTTTCCATCGAACACCATTTAACCAGTTTTTAAATGATATCTCGTCTCCCGAAGTGGTTGAGAATTTTATTTGATCATACAAATGCTTTTCGAAAAGGTAATCAGCTCTCAATTTCATTACCGCATCTGCACATTGAATGAGATCCTTCTTGCCAATGTCAATATTCAATACCCTATACTGCACATCCTGGTTTGATTTTAATTTCCCATTGTACAGGTAGACAGTTTTGCTTTTTTTAAGTTGTAGATCAAGCAGCCAATTTGAATAAACTGAATCGCCATCGTCCACATAATTGAACCCCTGTGGTAAAGAAATTCCCCTTATTGTTTCTGTATTGATCCCGGTTATTTTATTGTTTGCTTTTGGCTCAATATTATTTTTTGTATCTGTACAGGAGCAGATTGCAAATGACAGTGCTGTAAGCAACTGAAAGTATATTGGCATGGTTGTGGTTTTTACTGAGAAACACCAACCATTTTATTCCATATTCTTTTCATGTTAATGATTTTTTAAGATGTTCCTGATTTGAACTATTTTCACGCCAATTGAATAACCTTACACTATGGCTGATATACTAATTATTGATGATGAAAAGGCGATCCGCAAGGCACTTACTGAGATACTTTCTGCCGAAGGATATAAAACCGAAGAAGCGGGTGATGGAGAAGAAGGGCTAAAAAAATTCAAAGAAAGATCTTATGATGTTGTGCTCTGCGATATAAAAATGCCAAAACTTGATGGCATTGAGTTCTTACAAAAAGCCACAGAATCAAATGCGGATGTTCCCGTGATCATGATCTCTGGTCATGGAAATATAGAAACGGCTGTAGATGCAGTTAAAAAAGGAGCTTTTGATTATATATCAAAACCACCTGATCTAAACAGGATGCTGATCACTATTCGGAATGCGATGGACAGAAGTTCTTTGGTCACAGAAACAAAAGTGCTGAAGCGAAAAGTGAATCGGGTACAGGAAATGATCGGTGAATCGAATCCAATAAAAAAGATAAAAGAGACAATTGAAAAAGTGGCGCCAACGGATGCCAGGATATTGATCACCGGTGAAAATGGAGTGGGAAAAGAATTGGTGGCAAGGTGGGTGCATGAAAAAAGCAGCCGTGCTTCAGGACAGTTAGTAGAAGTGAACTGTGCTGCTATTCCCAGCGAACTTATCGAGAGTGAACTATTTGGTCATGAAAAAGGCTCTTTTACTTCCGCAATAAAACAGCGTATCGGAAAATTCGAACAGGCGAATGGCGGCACATTATTTCTTGATGAGATAGGAGATATGAGTTTGAATGCACAGGCAAAGGTTTTGCGTGCACTGCAGGAAGGAAAAATAACCCGTGTGGGAGCAGATAAAGATATCAATGTTGATGTAAGAGTTGTTGCAGCTACAAATAAAGATCTGCTGAAAGAAGTGGAAGAGAAACGTTTCCGTATTGATCTTTATCATCGCCTGGGCGTTATCATTATTCATGTGCCATCGCTTAATGAAAGAAAAGATGACATTCCTTTATTGGTTGACAGGTTTCTTTCCGACATCTGCACCGAGTATGGCGTGGCAAAAAAAAATATTGATGACGACGCATTAAAATTATTACAGGAATATAACTGGACAGGTAATATCCGTGAGTTACGAAATGTGGTAGAAAGACTTATTATTCTTTCAGGCAAAACGATCTCAACAGAAGATGTCAGGTCATATGTTGTTCCTAAATAGATATTTTGCATCATTAACATTTCCTTTGTGAGGCTTATAAACCCTGATAGCCGCCTGTCATTAGTCCTTCTGAATGAAATAAACGGTAACCACTATCTTTGTCCGCATTAAAAATTACTGAATGCCTTTACAGCACCTCTTCATTATCTACCTTATCGGTACCCTTATTGTTTTTCTACCTGCTTTTGGTTTTTATAAATTATTTCAAAAGGCCGGTGCACCGGCATGGAAAGCCTTTGTTCCTTTTTATAACACCTGGATTATGCAGGAACTTGCACAGCGACCAAAGCATTGGGTTTTCTGGCAACTAATTCCTGTTGGAGGTTGGTTCATCAGCATGGGGATTTTTATTGAGTTCGCCAAGATATTTGGAAAGTTCTCGTTTCTTGATCATGCTGCAGCTTCATTGCTGGCGCCATTTTACTTTCCTTATATAGCTAATCGTAAGGATACAAAATTCATTGGGCCAGCGGCAGCGAGAAAACATAAGAAATCCGGCGTCAGGGAATGGATCGATGCAGCAGTATTTGCGATAGTAGCTGCAACCCTTATTCGTCTTTTTATTTTTGAAGCATATACTATTCCTACAGGATCTATGGAAAAGTCCTTGCTTGTAAATGATTTTCTTTTTGTAAGTAAAATAAGTTATGGCCCAAGAGTTCCTAATACACCATTGTCAATTCCATTTATACATAATTATATCCCGGGCATAGGAAGTAAATCTTATACTGAAGCGATCAAGTTACCTTATATACGTTGGTGGCAAAGACCTGTGAAAAGAGGAGATGCCGTGGTGTTTAATTTCCCGGCTGGCGATACTGTAATTCATGCTGAAGGTTTTGAATCAGCCGAGCCATATTATGATATTAAACGTAGAGCAGCATATGGAAGTACTGAAGACGAGAAAATTCTGGACAACCCTTCACGTTATCCTGTTGTTGTCCACCCTGTTGATAAAACAGATAATTATATCAAACGTTGCATTGGTATTGCCGGTGACACACTTGAAATAATCAAAGGTGATGTTTATATAAACAGCATTAAGCAGGAAACGCCACCTAAGTCACCGAGGAATTATATCGTTTCTGTAAAGAATAACGTGGCATTGTACAAGGAAGATCTTGAAGAAATGGGAATCATGATCAATGAAACTCCTAGAAGCTCTGATCTGAATCAGTTTGGCCCAGGTCAATATCTTATAAATATGACCGCAGCTGAAAAAGCAATTTTAGAAAAATCACCATTAGTTACCAAGATAGACCCATATTATATTGACACGCCTGAACCAATGAAAATTTTTCCTTACGACACTTTACATAAATGGTCCGTTGATAACTATGGTAAAATATGGATACCCAAGAAAGGAGCTACATTAACATTAACCACGAATAATTATTCGATCTATGAAAGAGCTATTCGTGTGTATGAGCATAATGATTTTTATATGAAGGATGGCAAATTCTTTTTGAACGGGAAAGAAGTAACCACTTATACTTTTAAAATGGATTATTTCTGGATGATGGGCGATAACAGGCATGGTTCGCAGGACAGCCGTTTCTGGGGTTTTGTGCCTGAAGACAGGGTTGTTGGTAAAGCATGGCTTATCTGGTTCAGTTGGGATAAAGGACCAAGATGGAACAGGCTATTCAGATTTGTAAAATAATTTTCAACGGTCCCGCCTCTGGCGGGATTTGTTGTCTTAAGAAAAATAATTAACTTATCGACATGAAGGAAAATAAAATTGAGATCAATTATAAGGTTTTTGATGATATCAGTGAATTGACAAAGGAAGACGCATGGTTACTAAATGAGGCCAGGGACGTAACAAAACAGGCATACGCACCGTATTCAAATTTTTATGTTGGTGCAGCGGCAAAATTGGTGAACGGTGAAATTGTTGCGGGCACTAACCAGGAAAACGCATCTTATCCTGTTGGCCTGTGTGCAGAAAGAGTTTTACTCGCATCTGCATCTACTATCTATCCTGAGGTTGCAATTGAAACAATGGCGATCAGCTATCAAAGTGGAAATGGGAACAGCAATCAGCCAATTGCTCCATGTGGTATGTGCCGGCAGTCGTTACAGGAATATGAGATCCGAGTAAAAAAACCAATTCGATTAATTCTCGCAGGACTGGAAGGAAGAATATTTGTGTTTGAAAAAGCCAGCCAGTTATTACCGCTGGGATTCACAAGTGATGATCTGAGCAGAGGATAGACATATTAGAAAAGCGTCTGCACACCATGCGCTACTTTTGCTTCCAATTCAAGTAACCACTTCTTTCTCCATAGACCGCCGCCATAACCAACTAATTCTCGGTTGGAGCCAATAACCCGATGACAGGGAACAATGATAGCAACATTGTTTTTCCCATTTGCGTTTGCGACAGCCCTTGTTGCTTTTGTATCGCCGGTCTTTCTTGCTAATTCAAGATAGCTGATCGTTTTTCCATAAGGAATCGTCATCAGCTCATTCCAAACTTCTTGTTGAAATGGGGTACCCGGTTGATGAATTGGTAATTCAAAAACTCTTCTTTCTCCCTGGAAATATTGTATAAGTTGTTCAAGACACTGTATCATTAAGGGAGGTAAATTTTTCTTTCTGCCTTCTGTTTTTTGGACTTTATCAAAAAAAGAAACTTCACTAATATAATTTTCCGTTCCTGAAATTTTAAGTATGCCAACAGGAGAATGATAATAAGTTGTGTAAGAAGCAATGTCTGGTATGTTAGCCGATGCGTTGTCCATTTTTTACCGCCCTTTCAGGTTGCAATAAAATTACATGATTGTTTTCATCATAAACACCAAGGACAAGACATTCGCTGAAGAAGTCAGCAATTTGTTTCGGAGGGAAATTTACGACTGCAATAATTTGTTTATTGAGAAGGTCTTCTTTTTGATAAAACTGCGTAACCTGGGCCGAAGATTTTTTTATGCCCAGCTCTGCCCCGAAATCGATCCAGATCTGGTAAGACGGTTTTCTTGCTTTAGGAAAATCTTTTACGTCAATGATTGTACCGCAGCGGATCTCTACTTTTTCAAAATCACTCCATGAAATAACGGACATAAATTTTATTTAGTCCAGTAAGTTAGCCAAATCCTGTAATTCTTTTTGCTTGTGAAGATCTTTTTCGCTGGTAAAGCATTTACTGCATTCTTCCAGTAAATATTTAATAACGGAACGATTGTTCTGAGGTTTGAAAAATGATGGAGTTGGCTCAATGGAAATTCTTTTAAAATAACTGGCAACATCTTTATGAGTGAATACTTGTCCGCTCGTGGGATCGATGTAGAATTCAATTTTCTCCTGTGGATTTTCAAGGGTCTCATCGCTATACCCATGTTTAAAATATGCCAGCACAAATTGCTTGGGAATAGAAACTGCTTTTACAGGAATATCAAGCAACTCTGCAAGTACCAAATATAATATCCCATTGCTAAGCTGGTTTCCTCTTTTTGCCTCTAACGTTTTATGAATTAAAAACTCATTTGTTTCCTGGTGATTTATTTCTCCGCCTTTCAGGCCATAATAACTATAAAGAATACTGGTAACGATATTGATTTGCTCCAGTGGGGTGAGATAGTTATTTAATTCAAGCCAGATGTTGCGGCGAATTTTTTCTATCTCCTGCAATACAGGCGCCGTGGCAAGATCAGGATATTGAAATTTAGAAACAAGCAATGCACCAAGCATCAGGTCATGATGACCCGAAACATTCCATTGCCTGAAGTCTTCGCAAAGATCGCGATAATGCAAACGATGAATGAGTAGTTCAATACGATGTTGAACATTTTCATCGGGGATCGTTTCCCATAAATGTTCAAGACTGGGAATAATGTTTTTACCGTAGTCAATTATTTTTTCTGATACGGCTCCAAAGACCTCCTCATCTGGGTCGTCGATGAGGGTGAAAAGTGCGGATAATTCCTTTGTGGTTTCCATTGGTGGTATTGGGTTTTGTAAATGTCTGTTTTAATAACGAAGCAAAACCGTTAAAATTTTCCACAGGTGGGGACAGTTTAAAATTGAAGGTCGAAAATTGAAAGTTTTTGCTCTAAACTCGCAGCTTAGCTCACAGTTTCTTAGCAACGACCATCCAATCCCATGGTTTTGGCTCTGTTAACCATTTTGGAGGTTTTAGGAACTCGGTGTTCCATTCATATTCTATTTTTTGAAAATCTTCCGCATTAAAACCTTCATTGCTGAGAAGTAATTGTAATTCTTCTTTGAGATAATGTTTGGTGGGAACACTATCAATTTCTGCATTCCCTTGCAAAATATTTTTTAATAGAACGTCACTGTTTTTCTTATTGATCACGCCATTGGCATCCTTATCAGGATTCCATCGTTGGCGAATGATAGAAGTTAGCATGGAGGATTCAAGTGAAGGAATAACAAGGATCAAATGGCCTTTTTTCTTTATACACTTTTTCAGGTTGGAAAAAAATACATTTCTTTTTTTTAA
>DASTZB010000013.1:0-7564 GCA_035764525.1 Chitinophagaceae bacterium
GATGAAGTGATCGCTGAATTAGAAAGTGAAAAAGCAACTTTTGAAGTGAATGCGGAGAAAGCTGGCGTTATTAAACTGGAAGATATTAAAGAAGGTGATAGCATTAAGATAGGTGATAAGCTGGCAAGCATTGATGAAAAAGCTTCAAAACCTTCGAATGGCAGACCAGCAAAAGAAAAGTCAGAAGTTAATAGTCAGGAGTCAGGAGTTGAAAAGAAAGAAGAAAAGAAGAAGAAAGAGGCAAAGACTGAAATTAAGGACGAAGAAAAGATCCAAGCAGAGCCCGCCGTTATTTTGCCTGAAGGCAAACATGAAGCTGTTGATGTGAAAGCTTCTCCCGTTGCAGCAGCGATGATCGCGGATAAAAAAGTTGATCCGAAAAAAATTACTCCATCTGGTCCCGAAGGGAAAATTTTAAAAGAGGATGTGCTTGCTGCTTTAAGTAATCCAGGTCGCAAACCCGGCATTCAATCATTTTCAAGAAACGAGAAGCCGGAGAAGATGAGTAATCTTCGCAAAACAATTTCAAGAAGATTAGTTGAGGCAAAAAATACAACTGCTATGCTCACTACATTCAATGAAGTGAACATGCAACCGGTGATGGACATAAGAAACAAATACAAGGATAAGTTTAAAGAAATACACGGTGTTGGTTTAGGTTTCATGAGCTTTTTTGTAAAGGCATGTTGTTATGCATTGCAGGAATGGCCATCAGCAAATGCATATATTGATGGTGACAATATTGTTTATCATGATTATTGTGATGTATCCATTGCCGTTTCTACACCAAGAGGTTTAACTGTTCCTGTAATCCGAAATGCTGAAAGCTTAAGCATGGCGGATATTGAAAAGAAAGTGATTGAATTGGCAGGCAAAGCAAGAGATAGCAAATTGACAGCAGAAGATCTTACCGGTGGAACATTTACGATTACAAACGGAGGAGTTTTCGGTTCTTTATTAAGCACGCCAATAATAAATATTCCACAAAGTGCAATTCTCGGAATGCATAAAATAGAAGAAAGACCAATTGCAGTGAATGGACAAGTTGTAATAAAACCGATGATGTATGTTGCATTAAGTTATGATCATCGTATCATTGATGGTCGTGAATCGGTGAGTTTTTTGGTAAGAGTAAAAGAATTGCTGGAGAATCCTGATCAATTGTTGTTTGGAAAAGATCCCGTAAAAACCCTTCTTGAACTCTGATCTCATCGAGCTTATATTTTATTTAATTGGGTTTTAGAACAATACCTGTTACTATATTTTTTTCAACTGTTACTTTGTAAACAAGTGTCGCGAAGCGCAGGGGCCCGGTATATGTTACTGCTGTATTTGAATTTGCAGTTACCTGTTTATTCATTTCGTAAACTTTTTGACCATTTAATGTAAAAAACTCGATCCTGGCCATGCCCATAACAGATGAAGTAATCAATAATTGGAACCGATTCTTATAAGGGTTAGGATAAGCAGCTACTCTCAACGCATTTGTTTCACCTGTTGCTTTTACCTCAGGTGTTTTCACAATCACCTGATCGATTTTTAATATTGATTGATCATTGTATGGAATTGTTCCAACCAACACACGACATTCATCAAATGCATTATTAATTATATCAACTGCTTCCTGGACTGTTGAAGCATCCATTGTTGTATTTACTCCACCTAATACATCATTGGCTAAGGCATATAAACCATTAACTGTAGCCGGATAACCATTGCCTCCATTCAAATAAAGGATTACAGAATGCGGGAGCCCAAACTTACTTGCTTCACCAACCGGCGTTGTGTTGCCGCAATTAGATGTCGCCTTTGTCAACAAGGTATCTTCGTCCAGAATAATATTTCCAAGATTGCTGCTGTTCTGAATATTGAACCATAATGTCATTGTCTGGGCAAGCAATGAATTACGGATCTTTCCTTTTTGCGAGCCCTTGGTTTCAAGTGGCACAAGTGGCCATGTACTTTGATCAGCATAATATGCACCGTCAAAAGGCAAAACATTGTCAACGTCTATAGATTTTGCATTACCACGACCCGGCAACATTTTATAAATATTGCCACTTGTAATATCAGACGTGAATAAAGTAAAGAATTTCTTGTTTGCAATATTTCCAAATACTTGACTGGTTCTGACCCCAAATGCATTCACCATAAGTTGTGATGATGTCATTGTTGTGCCAGTATTACTATAACAAGCCTTTCCTTTTTCATTGCCATAAAATCCTTGCGTATATGTGCATGCATTTACACATTCAATTATATTCACTGTTTTTCTTGAAGAACAGCTAACACCATTAAGCATTGTTTCTAAACTGAGAGTATATGAATCGGGTATTGTTGCGCCAACACTAATTGATGAACCAGTATTGGAGCCAATGATAGTTGCATTGCCAGTAACATTCCATGTGTAGCTGGTTAAATTAGCAGGAGCGGTAAACACATCCAGCGATCCATGGCATACTTCTGAAGGTCCTGAGATATTACAACTATAGGTTGTTGATGGATCAACTATAACAATTTTATTGCAGGTAATCGAACAGCCGTTCAATGTTGTTGTTAATGTTAGCGTAAAGCTTCCCGCAGCACCGGCGGTGACATTCACTGATGAATTAGTATTAGTACCAACAATAGAACCATTGCCTCCGATCGACCAGCTATATGAACTTAAATTAGCTGGCGCAGTATATTGATTGTTTGCCGTACCGCTTGTTATATTGGAAGAGCCTGTTATACCACATGGAGGCAATGGTTTTACCTGGATGATCTTCGTGCATTGACTTACACATCCGCCAATTCCTGTAGTATTTAAAGTTAACATCTGCGGACCTGGTACCGATGAAGTCACATTTACTAAAGCATTGGTATTAGGTCCTACGATATTAAGACCGGGTGATGTCGTCCAGGAATAAGTGAGCATGTTGATTGGTCCGAGGTAGCCGTTGAGGGAGGCTGCACACATTTCATTGGGACCAGTAATATCACATGTAGGAACGAGACTTACACTTACTGTTTTTGAACACTGTGCGGTTACACCATTTAGTGTTGTAATCAGATTAACTGTAAAGCTTCCGGCACCGGCAACACTTATGCTGACTGATGGTCCTGTATTTGATCCTATAATTGTTGCGCCGGGGGTCACACTCCACAAATAGGTTGTCATTCCGGGAGGGCCGGAGTAAATATTATCTGAAGAGCCTATGCATACAGCAGACTGCCCGTTTATTTCGCATGGAGTTGCCAAATTAAATTCACCAATACCGAATTGACTAAAGTCAGGGATATTAAATCGACGAGCAAAGCCATCACCCACTTTTCTTCCTGTTCCATTCAATGGTTCTAATAAACTGCCTGTTGGCACTGTCCAGTCAGCAGCATTAGAACTTGCGTCAGGACGACGAAGAATTCCAAAACGATTATCAAGTAAACCTGTAAATCCATTAAAATAAAGTTGAAGTGCATAGTTGCCCCCGGTAGCAGCAATGTTTGGAATAAGTTTCCAAACGCCACCATTGTTCACTGCAGTATACACATTTCCATTTTCAGTTACATTCAGACCTGCATCAGTTCCCGGTTTTGGTATAAATGAAGATGTAAGAGAGGATGGGCCAGTTATATTGTTATTGATAAATTTTAAAAGATTGCTTCTTTCTGAATTACCAACTGGGAAATCGTAGCTGCTTGTGTTCGTTGCGATGGATCTCCTAAAATTTCCGTTGATCCAGCTATTGATATAACCTGTATTAGTTATATCATTTTCCAATGAGGAAGCAGCTGTGTTAACCAATACAACAACAAAATTTGTTGTATTGATCTTTCCTTTTATAAGCCGGAGTAGATTTGAAATGTTCAGATCATTGTTTATTGTAAGCTGATCAGTATTTATATATACTGTATAAAAACTTGTTGGCCCCGTGAATTGTTGTGGATGTGTACTGTTAAAGATCACAATACCTGTTCCTGTTAATGCGCCAAGAATTGAATTATCGGTCCAGTTGCTGATATTGGAAACAGTATTGTTCTTTAATAAAATAGTTCCATTGTTTAGCAGGCTACTTCCATTGTCAAGTGTAACACCACCCTGCAATACAAGTTCAACACCATTTTGAACAGTGATGCTTCCGCCGCTTTGGATCTTCAATGCTTCCTGGCTAAACGAAAGACAGGTTAAGAAGATCAATACATTTATAAAGAATATCTTTTTCATTTTTCAGATTTAAAATGAAACTATTTTTTTCGAGAGTACCAGGACTCACACACGTTTATAGATCCAAAAAGCATATTTGTCTTGAGACAATAAGATCATTTCTGTTTTGGTAACCGATATTATATACCAGGCATTTTCCCGCACCTTGGTTCCTTCATCATTCACATAAGTGTATAGCCTCTTCTTGCCATTTTCATTCTTCAGTTCATAAGACCCTCTTAACTTCAGTGTATGAATAAGACATGTCCCATCTTCATTAAACTGGTAAAAATGTTTGCCGGTGTTTCCTTTTTTTCTTTCTTCTTCATCCAGCTTTCCATTGCTGTTATCATCAAAGGCTTGTAGTACTAAGCTCCAACCACCTGTTATGCCATCACCTTGCGAAGAACTCAGGTAAGGGGTTGCGCTTCTTCCACTTTGCAAGTGTGACAACGGTTGCGCATCTGTAACAATTTTTACAATAAGCAGAGAAAAAAGAAAAAAATATCTTTTCATAAAATGAGGTGAGTAGTTTCGGATTTAATACACAATAACCATGAACGGGCGATCCGATTGGTCTCCATTCGAGAATACCTCAAACGTATATACAAAGAGTTGTGTTGGAGTTGAGCTTTGTCTTATGAAGTTAGCTCCCGCTCCCCCGAATGCCTCGGCTGTAACTGAGATAAAATGAGTCGAAATATCAAACCCAAAATTCACAACATATAAACCTTGAATAGACGAACCAAATCTGGATGCCGTTATTCCACACCCTCCGGATGAAGAACCTGTAACGCCGTTATAGCAACGAAGTAGTGTGCCGTCGCCATTCACGTATACCATTGCTTTAGGAAGGCCATAGCTGCCAACGTCTTGCGTGGTGTTCCCTTGCATATTGATCGGCCCCCCGGGCTGAATGGTTAACCGCCCCTGGCCGGCCGTGCGGTCAAAAATTCCAAAGAGTCCCGCTGTTCCGAAAAGCCCGTTTTCCAAAGTCCAGACCCTGTTTTGTCCTCCAATTGTGCTGTTAAGAGAAAGAATAGATCTTTCATTTGTGCTTTGCACTGATGATTCAACAGCTCCCAGACCATTGACATGCAATTTGACCAGTGGATTTCCCGTGCCGATTCCCACGTTACCATTGGTTTGGATCGCCATCCTGGTTTGGTTCGCAGTTTCGTCTACAATGTAGAGCTGGTTACCAGCGAAGTTGTGGGACGTGCCAATGAACCAGCTCTGGCTCGGTGACCGCATGTAGTACCTCGCCCACGAATTTGTCCCGCCAGTAGTCTGAGCAATGAAGTGAGCGGCGCCATCGGAGTACGTCCTGGTTCCTCCGCCAAAAGTTCCGGCATTGATGTCAAGAGTAAAGGACGGAGTGGTCGTCCCAATGCCGACATTCCCTCCGGGGCTCTGCAATAAAAGATTTTTGGGTGTGAAAGTGGAATAATCAAATGAAAAGATATAACCGTTTTCTCCTGATTGACCTATTGCTATGCCTTTGCCTGCTGCGGCAGGGAGAGGTGTATTGTCACCCGTAAACCAGCTCGTGCCGTTGGCATGAAACTTACTTTGTGGTGCAGTAGTACCCACGCCTACATTGCCTGTATTACTATTATATATATGATTACCGTTCGCTGACCAAAAGTTTGTTCCGCTTCCAGTTCCGGGAGGCGAACCAAACGTTCCGTTACCAAGCAACACATCACTTGCACTCCCGGAAAATTTTATTCCGTAGACAACTCCATTTGCATCATGACGAAGAAGGCCGGCACCGCCTATGCCTGTTAACGTATCCAGCCGGAAACCGCCGGCCACATGTAATTTATTTTGTGGATTAGAAGTGCCTATGCCAACATTTTGTGACCAGGATAATACACTGCAGATACAAACGGAGATCAGGACAAGATACTTTCTCATAAAAGTTGTTTTGTAATTATGAAAAGAGAACAAACAGGTCTTAAAGGATATAGAATTTTAGTGCAGTAAATGCGTAATCAAAATTGAAATGAATGATAAAGGAAGACAACTACCTGTTTGAGTAGGAACCCCTGCCCCCTAAAGGGGAACTTAAGTAATATCATTTCTATCTATTTGTCACCCTTGCTTATTGCAAAGAATAAATCTTCGGGAATTAATGATTCACCTAAAACGTTAATAGGGAATAATTGAATAAAAAAGTTTATTCGATCTAAGTCACCCCTTTAGGGGGACAGGGGGTTAAATTATACGATGTGTTCGCTTAGCGCTTTTGCGATAGCTTCTTTGCCGCAGTTCACATGAAGTTTGCTGTAGATATTTTTTAAATGAAAACGGGCAGTGTCAAAAGAAATAGAAAGCTCGGCGGCAATCATTTTTGCGCTGTAACCTTTAATAAGTAATTGTAAAACTTCAACTTCACGGGGTGACAATTGGTATTGTTTGCTTTTACCTTGCTGAAAGCTATTTAAAACTTTACGGGCAATAGAAGGACTCATTGGGGCACCACCTTCTGCCACCTGTTGTATGGCTTCAAATAAATAGGAAGGTGAAGTTTTTTTAAGCAAATAACCATTGGCTCCTGCACAAAGACATTGAAATAATTTTTCATCATCTTCAAAAACAGTGTACATGATAACAGAAGTTTGCGGTCTTGCCTCTTTTACCGCTTTGACTCCCTGGATCCCATTTTGTTCCGGCATATCGATATCCATTAACACGACATCGGGCTCATACACTCTTGCAACGGTGGCTGCTTCCCTGCAATTATTATAATCACCGATCACTTCATAACCGTTTGCATTTTTCAAAAGATAGACCAATGATTCACGCAGTGCATCATTATCTTCAAATATTGCGATCCGTATTGCCATGGATAGATTAAAATTACGTTTGTTATTTTCAGTTGTTCCCACTCATTTGAGTAGGCATCATCATCGTCTCATTCCCTGAGTGGAATTTTTATTTCAATGTAAGTTCCTTTATATTCAGCTGAATGAATATGAATTTTCCCCTTCCATTTTTCTGCTCTTGATCTTAAATTTTTTAAACCATTTCTGTGAGTTATTAAATTAGTATCAAAGCCTTTGCCATCATCTTTTATCTGCATGTACAAATGATTTTGATTTTGGGCCACATGGATCCAGACATTATTTGCATTCGCATGTTTGTGAATATTATTCAGCGCTTCTTTGTAAATGAGATAAACATCTCTTCGTTGCTCCATGCTTAATTTTTTGTTAGCGGCTTTTTCATCCAGGCTCAAATGACAACTTACCTTGCTGTTGTCAAATAATTCGGCTGCATATCGCCGCATACGGGCCATTGTATCCTGTAAAGAATCATTACGGCTGTTCACACTCCATATAATATCATCCATGGCCTGGCTCGATGCCTGCACCT
>DASTZB010000014.1:0-2161 GCA_035764525.1 Chitinophagaceae bacterium
GCACACTTGAATTTGGTGATGCCAGCATTCAACATCAGTTTTGCAGCATCTGGTGATTTATTGGTTTTAATATGCGGTCGTAAACGATCTACATCCCCTATCATATCAATAGCCAATTGAATGTTGTGTTTAACTCTTTCAGGAAATACCGCCAGCGCCGGTGAGTCCAGCTTATTGACATTTTTTATTTCAAACCAGTTTGCTGACATACAATTAATAAATTTCAAACATTGCTTCTATTTCAACTGCCACATTACCGGGTAACGAACCCATGCCTACTGCGCTACGAACGCCTTTACCATTGTCTTCTCCCCATAATGCCACAAACAATTCACTACAGCCATTGATCACAATTGGATGTTTTTCATAATCTGCAATAGCATTCACCATTCCCAATAATTTCATCACTCTTTTCACTTTATCAACTGTTCCAAAATGATCTTTGATGGAAGAAAGAATAGCGAGGCCGCATTGCCTCGCAGCTGCTTTTCCTTGTTCTTCATTCAATTCCTTTCCCAGTTTTCCAACTATGGAACTACCATCAGTGTTGACAGAAATATGACCGGAAACATAAAGGTTTTTACCATCTATAAGACAACGCTTATAAATTCCTTTGGAAGTGGGAAGTGTTGGTAATTCGTAACCAAGTTCTTTTAATTTTTCTTCTATTGATTTATTTGACATAAGCTGTGGTTAATTTTTCCCAATGTAAATAAATTCTGTTAATCTCAATGGTTTGGGCAATGGTCTTTAATCCGGTATTTTTGCAGACCTTGGTTGTTTCCTCGTTTTGATGAATAGCCTTTCGCTAAGCTCAGAGTGACAAAGTAGAAGTGATGAATAGTGAACTGAACGTACAAGAGTGCGACGCAACGGATGATGAACAAGGAACAAAAGATGATAACATAAAAATTTACCCGAATAAAGAACGATGAGCAATTATAAAAGAATATTAGTGACTGCGGCCTTGCCTTATGCAAATGGACCCGTACACATCGGGCATATGGCTGGTGTGTATGTTCCTGCGGATATTTATGTGAGGTATCAACGGGCACAAAAAAGGGACATAAAATTTGTTTGCGGAAGCGATGAACATGGAGTGCCTATTACGATACGTGCAATGAAAGAAGGTGTGACCCCGCAACAAATAGTTGATAAATACCACGCCATTATTAAAGATAGTTTTGAGCAGATGGGTATTTCATTTGATATCTATTCCCGTACCTCCAATAAAGTTCATCATGAAACCGCCGCCACATTTTTTAAAAAGCTGTATGATGATGGATTGTTTGAAGAAAAAGAAACGGAACAGTATTACGATGAAAAAACAAAAACATTTTTAGCCGATCGTTATATTATTGGTACTTGCCCTGTTTGTGCAAATCCAAATGCGTACGGTGATCAGTGTGAGAGATGTGGTTCGTCTTTAAGTCCTGAACAATTAATTAATCCCCGCAGTGCGTTGAGTGATGCTGTGCCGGTAAAAAAGAAAACCAAGCATTGGTATTTTCCATTGCAGGATTATGAGGCATGGTTAAAAGAATGGCTCATTGAAGGACATAAAGAATGGAAGAATAACGTGTATGGTCAATGTAAGAGCTGGTTGGATAAAGGCTTGCAGTCAAGAGCGATGACAAGGGATAGTAATTGGGGAATTAAAGTCCCTCTGCCTGATGCTGATGGAAAAGTTCTGTATGTATGGTTTGATGCACCGATCGGTTATATATCTGCGACAAAAGAATTGACCGATAAATGGGCTGATTACTGGTGTAAAGAAGATACAAAGCTGGTTCATTTTATCGGCAAGGATAATATTGTTTTTCATTGCATCATTTTCCCGGCCATGCTGAAGGCGCACGGGAATTTTGTATTGCCAGACAATGTCCCCGCGAATGAATTTTTAAATATCGAAGGTGACAAAGTAAGTACCAGTCGTAACTGGGCCGTATGGGTAGATGAATATTTAAAAGATTTTCCCGGCGGTGAAGATGTGCTTCGATATGTGTTATGTGCCAATGCCCCGGAAACAAAAGACAATGATTTTACCTGGAAAGATTTCCAGGATAGGAATAACAGTGAGCTGGCTTCGATCTTTGGAAATTTTGTGAACCGCACGTGGGTATTGATGCATAAACTTTGCAACAGCAAGGTGCCGAAGCTA
>DASTZB010000015.1:0-8590 GCA_035764525.1 Chitinophagaceae bacterium
CACCGCCTGTCTTTCCAGATGATCCCATGTATTTTCCACCGCCATATATAATCGCAGGATATCTTCATCCGATTCAAATACCTGGCTACTCCTGCAAAATTCTATCTGCCTTAAAATAATATTCATGCATTCAGGAGTCCAGATTTCCGTACCTGGCAAATCTAAATAAAGCGAAAGCACTTTCTGATCCATTAAGAAATATTCATCCGGGTAATCGGTAAATTTAAATTTACGTTTGGCAAATTCAGGGAATTGGAAATAAGTTTTCATCCAGAAAAACCATTTGAATGCAGCCACTTCCCGAAAATGAAAATGATTGAATATGGGCATGTCTTTACAACTATAATAAAGCTCTTTCTTTTTAAAACTATTGAAATAAGCCATGTGATGCAATACCCCTGTCAGGTATTGATCAAACCTGTAGGTTTTTGGATTTATATAATTGCACTGGAACGAAGTCCCCCCGATCGGAATATTCATCAACTGATCAAGTGAAATTTTAAAATTTACAGCCAATGTCTGCAACTCTTCAAAAGTAATTTGCTTTTCATTTCTCATGCGTCGGTAGGCACTATCACTGCTTATATTCAAAAGTTTACCCACTTCATCAGCGACTGAAAATTCTGGTGGGGTTTTGTTTTTAATAATTTGAAAGAGTTGTTGTTGAATTTCATTAATGTCCATGGCCGCTGCGTTTTATTATTTTATGATGATCTTTTTATTAACTACAGATTCTTTTTTCTTTCCCTTATCTTATTCAACAGGATACCAAAAAAAATATTACGTTGTTTTTCACTGGTCTGACTGATAAGAGTGGATTTCTTCATCATTCTATGCAGGTCATCATAGCAAGGGTCACAAAAATTCTCATCCTGTGTACTCATATAATTAAGCACATCATAGATAATAAAAACAGTCTTTACCCTGTCAGTTACTACCATCACCGTATTGTCACCTAAAATAATTCTATTATAAAAAAAACGGAAATTACTTTTTTTTGATTCCGGGTTTTCACCGGGCATAAACTTGGTTCCGTATTCCACTTCGTTTTTTAAATGAATGATCGTTTCTTCCAATGATTCATACACCGTTTTAATATCTGCTGATGAGGTGAACAACCCTGACTCTTTATAAAATTCTATTTGTGAAATAGTAGAATTTATACATTCTGTGTTCCCTATCTCAATTGATGGAACTTTATTGTAGGCCATTACCAGTTGTTGGCTCAGCTTTGCAGCTTCTTCTGGTAAGACAGAAAACTCAAAATCCTTATCAGCAAAGGCAGGATCCTGGATAATCGATTTCATCCAGAAAAAATAGCGGAAAGCTGCAAGGGGCCTGTAATAAAAATTATGGAACACCGCCATGTCCTTTGTCTGGTAAATAATCTCTTTATGAATAAAGCTTCCTGCGTATTCTACCTGCTGAATTAGCCCGCTCAGGTATTTTTCATAGGTATAATTTTTGGTATTGATCCGCACATTCTGAAAAAGAGTAGCTCCTCCTTTTACATTCAGTATCTGATCAAGTGATAGTTTAAAATATTGGCAAAGTTCTCTTGCCTCATCGAGCACAAGAGGTGTTTCTCCACGAATGCGGCGATAGGCACTGTCGCTGCTTACATGTAATATGTTGGCTACCGAATCCACCAATGAGGCATGAGGTGGCAAAAGTTCCTTAATTCTTTGGAACAGGAATTCCTGTGATTGATAATCGGGCATTGTCGGTTAGTAGTTGGTGGTTCTGGTAGTGTGAAACGCTCAGCTTCCGGTTTTAAGTTAGGGCATTTCTGTTTAAAAACATAAAATCAGCCTTAATTAGCCACAAATTCTACAACCACAGTTGCAAATTCTACAACTGTTCTCGTTTCCCTACCCCTTTTGGGGCATAAAACCAATCGCAATCACAAGCCTGGATAACCAGTTGCAAATTCTGCAAATCAAGGAACTGTTAATGCAAAATTCAATTATAAATGCCCTGTTTGTGGTAGTAGCTTGGCATTATGAAAAAATAAAAGTTATGAAAACAACAAACATCCACCACGAGATCCTTCTTTTTACCGGTACAAGTTTAGCAAGCAGACAGCTTGCAGATACCAAAGAGAATAGCAATGGTAAAATGTACACTGCAATTGAAGAGCTGGAAAAAGCCTGCTGGAACGGTATTATTTATGAAATGTTCCCGGAAATTCTTAGCAGCTTCTATCCGAAATGCCAATCCTTTTTGTGGCATGTACTGTCCGGGAAAAATTTTCTCTACATAAATATCGGCCCCAACCCAGTAACGGCAGAACATGTCACATCGATAGACCCCTACTTTTTTATGATGACTGTTTGCGAAAACTGAATTGCACTAATCAGCAAAAAAAATGGATTTACAAGATTATCTAAAAAATAAAATTATATAACACAAAAAACCACCGATTATGAAAAAAGTAATTGTGACAACAATGTTGTTCTTCAAGCTTGGCCAGGTTATTTTTTCCCAGCCCCAAGCTGTAACGGTCACCGGAAAAGTAACCAACGAAAGAAATGAGCCACTTGCTGGCGCCACTGTAAAAGTAAAAGGAGATTTATCTACCGCAACTCTCGCTGATCAATATGGCCGATTCAAATTGACCGTGACATCCCTTCCTGTAACAATTGAGATCTCAGAAGTCGAATCTGAGTCCAAAGAAGTATCTGTAACAGACACTGAAGAATTAAATGTCATTTTAACAGCAAAAGGAACAATGCTTGAGGCGATCATTGTTAATGCGCCTGATATCCGGTTGAAAGGATCTGCAATGAGCAAACCTTTTACTATTGAAACAATTTCTACAAGAGATTTGAAAGTCTCACCATTACGACCCTACGATAATCTTGGAATAAAGAAAGGAGTCTATGGTACTACTTCTAGTCTTTTATTTCCTACTTACAGCACTCGTGGATTTAATGGCAGTGGTAGCACAAGAGTAAACCAACGCATTGACGGAATGGATAACCAGGCACCAGGTTTGAATTTTCCTGTCGCAAATTTTGTTAGTAATGGAGATCTTGATATTGAGAGTATAGAATTATTGCCGGGTGCATCTTCCGCGTTATATGGTCCGGGAGGCATGAATGGAACAATTCTTATGAACAGTAAAAATCCATTTAATCCTAAATCCCAGGGTTTAAGTGTATTGATCAAGCCGGGTATTATGCACGTTGGTAATAAAAGTCCGAGGGAAAATTCGGCTATGTACAATGATTATTCATTTCGTTACGCAAAAAGTTTCAATAACAAATTTGCTTTTAAAATTGGTGCACAATTCATCAGTGCCGATGACTGGCTCGCAAATGATACATCAAACTATGATCGCAGCGGTACCAGTGGAAAACTTATTCCTGGCACCAGGATGACTGATCCCAATTATGATGGTGTAAACGTTTATGGAGATGAAACAAAAGTCAATATTCTTGGAGTAACGAATGCGATTCAGCAAAAATATAAAGATGGCATTAATCAGGCTAGCCAGGGCATGATCCCTAATATTGTGGCACTGTTAAATGGTATGATCCCAACGGGTTCTACTTACACTGATGCTGTTAACATCATCAATGCAGCCTTTGTGGGTCCACTGGATCCACTTAAACAAACTGTAAGAGACGGCTTGCTTCCTTTTTACTGGGGATTAAGAAATAATATAGTACCTGATCAAAAAGTATCCCGTACTGGTTATCAGGAAAAAGATGTTATTAATCCTGAGACAAAAAATATAAAACTGAATGCCGCATTGCATTATAAACTTACCGACAAAATAGAAGCACAACTAATGGGATATTGGGCCACAGGAAATACTGTTTACACAGATGACAATCGTTATGCATTGAAAGGAATCAAAATTGGCCAGTACAAACTTGAGCTGAAACATAAGAATTGGTTTTTGAGAACATATACCACCCAGGAAGATGCAGGCGAAGCTTATAGTGCTACTGTAGCAACGCAATATTTCAATGAAGCCTGGAAACGCAGTGACAAGTGGTATCCAGAATATGTCGGTGCTTTTCTAAATGCAAAAGGACAAGGACAATCTGACGCTAATGCACATCTTATCGCCCGTGGCTATGCGGACATTGGCCGTCCCGAAGCAGGATCTGAACAATTTAAACAAATCTTTGACCAGGTAAGGAAAATACCTCTCCCCAAAGGAGGGTTGCTCAAAGAAAAATCACAATTATGGATGACAGAAGGCCAATATAGCTTTGGTGATGCTACAAAAAATGTTGAAGTGATCATTGGTGGCAATTATAAAAAATACATCCTGGATTCCGATGGCACCCTGTTTATCGATACAGTTAATGCAATTAACATTAACGAGGTTGGTGGATATGCCCAGTTAACAAAAAAGCTGTTTAATGAAGGTCTAACACTATCTGCCGCTGGCCGTTTCGATAAAAATGAAAATTTCAAAACACAGTTTACTCCAAGATTTGCGGCATTGATCAAACTGGCAAAAGGCAATAATCTTCGTATGTCTTACCAAACTGCTTATCGTTTTCCGGGTAACCTGGCACAATGGATACGTCTTGATGTTGGTGGTGACTTCTTATTACTTGGCGGACTTCCCTGGGTAAAAGATTATATGCATGTTGATAAAAATCCTGTTCACCAGGTTAAGGATGATGGAACAATTGAAGGCACACCGTATGTGTTTAAAGAATTCAAACCAGAAACTATGAGTTCGTTTGAAATAGGTTACAAAGGAATTATCAAAGAGAGATTGTTGATTGATGCCTATGCTTATTTTGGAAAATATGAAGACTTTCTTGGTAGAATAGGGTTATATCAACCAAATACAGGTGAAGCATATTCCATTACTGTGAATAGCTCTAACAACGTTAAAACTCATGGTTACGGTCTTGGCATCGATTATCTGCTTGGAAATAAAAAGAACTCTTCCATTTTCTTCAATGTGTACTCTGATGTGATTACAGATGTTCCTTCAGGATTCAAATCTTATTTCAATACGCCGAAGTACAGAATGAACGCTGGTTTTGCCAATACAGGGTTCGGAAAAGATGACAGAGTAAGTTTCAGTGCGTTGCTTCGCTGGCAAGATGCTTTTCAATGGGAGGGAGAACTGGCTAACGGTCCGCTCAATGCCTTTACGACTGCAGATGCCCAGGTGAGCTACAAGTTTCCAAAAATAAAATCAACTGTACGGCTTGGGGGCACCAATATTCTGAATCACTATTATAAAAATGCTTTTGGCAATCCACAGATTGGTGGAATGTACTATGTGAGTTTTGCTTACAACTTGTAAGAGACTTAAAATTCAGCTCATTCAAATACGACAATAACTATCCCGCAAACTCAGCAAATGCCGGGAACGGGATAGTTATATCCAAAAAAAATTAAGACTCAGTTTATGAAAGCAAATAATCTATCACTGCTCGTTGTTCTTCTCAGCACAATGATCAGTATAAATGCACAACAGAAAAAATTAGAGTATAACATAAAAAGGAACGGAGACGTAGTGGGCAACATCCATTTTGTCCAGGGTATCGTTGGTAACAGAATTGTGCTCACCATGGAATCAGAAGTGAATACCCGTTTCATTTTTAACTTCAAGGCAAATGCAAAAGAAGAAGTCATTTATGATAACGGCATCATGGTTTGGTCATCCATTTTTCGCAAACTGAATGGTAATGTAAAAGTTAATAAAAAAACTAAAGCTAATGGCAATGCTTACACGGTGTATAAAGGAAGCAAAACAGAAACGCTGAATGATTATCCTATCCGCTACAATATCCTGAGTGTTTATATAAGCGAGCCTGCAAATATTACAAAAGTTTACTCCGATAATTTTCAACAGCAGATCGACATTCAAAAGATCGCCGATCATCATTACAAAATAAAATTTCCGGATGGTAATTACAATGAATATTTCTATATAAACGGTGTATGCTCAAAAATAGAAATCCATCACAGCATGTACAGCGCAACTATTGAGTTAAAATCTTAAAACTATAAATAACAAGTCACTCATTAAAAAATCATGGTTATGAAAATTTTAATAACTGGCGCCACCGGGTATATTGGTCACAAACTGGCAATGGAAGCCGCCAGGAGAAACTATACGGTTCATATTCTTGTGAGAGATCTGCAATCACCGCTATTACCAGAACATCCTAATATCATAAAATTCAAAGGAGATATTACTGATAAAAGATCTGTAATAGCCGCAATGATGAATTGTGATAAAGTGATGCATTCTGCTGCTATTGCAAGGCTATCAGTAAAAGATAATAGCATTTTTTATTCAGTTAACGTCGAAGGTACACGCAATATGCTTGAAGCTGCCCTGGCCTTAGGTGTAAAAAGATTTGTACTTACGAGTTCCGGTGCGGTGATTGGTCCATCAGGTAAACACCCAATGAGTGAAAATGATCCAAGAATTATTGCTTTTGAGAATGACTACGAAATTTCAAAACACTGGGCGGAAGAGTTAGTGAAACAATATTGTCGGCGCGGATTATTTGCAGTGATCGTTGCTGCACCAAGAGTATACGGGCCGGGGCAAATATGCAATGGCAATACCATGGCCCCGCTATTTAAAAATATACTTTCAACACGCCTTGCTTTTGTTCCTTCCTGTGATCATGTAGTAGCTAATTATGCATTTGTAGATGATGTGGTGACCGGCCATTTTCTTGCAATGGAAAAAGGATTAGGCGGCGAAAAATATATACTCGGTGGTGAAAATCTTTCCTACAAATCGTTTTTTCAAACCATAAAAGAGAATGCAGGTAAGAAAATAAGACTTATTCGCATTCCAAAATTATTGATGAAACTGTGGAGTTTCTTTTATATGTCCATTTGTGCATTGCTGGGAAAAGAAACACATATATCTCCAAAAATAGTTGACCGTCTTGCACAGGACCGTGCATTGAGTTGTGATAAGGCAATAAAACAACTCGATTATTCGATAACGCCCTTCGCTGAAGGCATACAAAAAACCATACTTCATCTATCCGAAAAAGATTTCCTCGGAACAAACCCTGAAAATTATGCATAATAAAAATTTTGCACTGATTACCGGCGCCAGCGAAGGATTTGGTAAAGCATTGGCATTAGAATGTGCTGCACGCAATTTTAACCTTGTCCTTGTTGCACTGCCTGGCTCGGGCCTTAGGAGTTTGTGTTACTACATCGAAAGAAATTTCAATGTAACAACTTATGGTCTTGAACATGATCTTTCGAAAAAAGAAGATTGTTATGATCTTTTCAGAGAGGTAAACCGTTTGCAGATCCGTGTTAAAGCACTTATAAATAATGCAGGTATAGGCGGCACGCACAATTTTGACGAAAGAGACGCTGAGTTTTATTGTAAACAAATTGAGTTGAATGTTATTTCCCCCACCCTGTTAACTCATTTATTTCTTCAGAATCTTTCACAGCATACACCTGCATATATATTAAATGTAAGCAGCCTCGCTAGTTTTTTTTATTTGCCAAAAAAACAAGTTTATGGCGGAACAAAATCTTACCTGGTTGCTTTCTCAAGAAGCTTAAGACGTGAATTAAAAAGCAGGGGAATAAGTGTAAGTGTTATTTGCCCTGGTGGGATGAATACAAATCCGCAAATGGTTTTTCAAAATCTTAATACACATGGCCTTGGTCGCTGGTCAATCATGAATCCTGAAGCTGTAGCAAAAATTGCTATAGATGGAATGCTAAAAAAGAAGGAAGTGATCATTCCGGGTTTTTGGAACAAGATGTTCATGTTCTTTGACAAGCTTCTTCCCAAATGGTATAAAGAAATGCTTACTGACGATAGCATGAAAAAAAGTAAGACGATCAATAACCCTGTAATATTTTCAATTAACCCACTAAAAAATGCTGTTTAAATGCTAACAATAGATACGATAGCAACACCACTACTGGTAATATTAACACTGATCGAACTATCAATAACCTTTTTTGAAAAAGAAGAGAAGCGGTTAAAAGATATGTTGGCCAACATTTGTCTTGGCTTATTTGTGATCCTGACTGGCTTCGTTATGAAAGTCCTGGCATTGGTTGTATACACAATGATCTATTCAGTCGCTTTTATAAAACCAACCTCTTCTTTTCTTTTATGGGTGATCGCTTTTCTTTTATGTGACCTCGTTCTTTATATCTATCATTTGCTTGGGCATAAAACAAGATTGCTTTGGGCAGCACATGTTGCGCATCATTCATCATTACATTATAATTTATCGGTCGGGTTCAGAATAAATTTCTTTCACTTATTCTATCGCTTTATTTTTTGGGCACCACTTTGTCTGGTTGGTATTACTCCTGGAATGATCCTTTTCCTCGAATCACTGACAGCGATATGGAATTTCTTAATACATACAGAAAAAATAAAAAAGCTAGGTCTGCTTGACCTGGTTTTTAATACACCCTCCAACCATCGTGTTCATCATGCAAGTAACCCACAATACATTGATAAAAATCTTGGCGGCATATTGATAATATATGATCGCCTGTTTGGCACTTATGCTAAAGAAACCGTTCCGCCTGTTTATGGCATTACACATAATATTTATAGTCACAATCCTAAAGATGTTTTGCTGCATGA
>DASTZB010000016.1:0-56899 GCA_035764525.1 Chitinophagaceae bacterium
CGAACAACAATGATATCCGGCTTGTCATCTTTTAATTTATTACCAACATTTATCCAATTAACCGGATTGATAGAATTAATTAATGACCGGATCACCAAACCTTCAGGAGCCGGTTCATTTGTGTATTGCGATTTTCCCGGAAAAAATAGGCGTGGATACTGTAACGAAAAAGAACAGATAGAACATTCATGGCCTGACTGGATAAATTCTTTTGCGAGCCGCTGATTAAACGTAGCTAATCCTCCCCGCAACGGATGGCCGGGTCCTATGATAATGACCTTACTCATTACACCCCGACTTTCTTTTCAATGAGATAAGAATTTCTTCCCGGTGCATTTCTTGAGATCAGTTCCCCAATAAAACCTGAAAGAAAAAGTTGAACGCCGATGATGGTTGTAGTAAGAGCAATATAGAACCCCGGCTTATCAGTTAATGTAGATTCGGGATCAATAAATTTTTTTATGATCAGGAAAATTGAAAGTCCAATACCAATTATGAAAAATATTGACCCCAATAATCCGAAAAAATGCATGGGCCTTTTTCCATATTTGCCAACAAACATGATCGAGGCAAGATCAAGCGGTCCATTAACAAACCGGCTGATCCCAAATTTACTTACGCCATATTTTCTTGCCTGGTGTGTCACTACTTTCTCGCCGACCTTTTTAAAGCCTGCCCACTTAGCAAGTACCGGCGTGTAGCGGTGCATCTCACCATACACTTCAATGCTCTTCACCACATTTTTCCGGTATGATTTTAACCCGCAATTGAAATCATGCAGTTTAATGCCCGACATCCACCGTGTGGTTGCATTATAAAATTTGGAAGGAATATTTTTTGTAAAAGCGTTATCATATCTTTTTTTCTTCCATCCACTAACAATATCATAGCCATCTTCAATGATCATACGGCGCAGTTCTGGTATCTCATCCGGGCTATCCTGCAGATCGGCATCCATTGTAATAACAACATCTCCTTGTGCAGCACGGAAGCCTTCATTTAATCCAGCAGATTTGCCATAGTTACGCTGAAACTTGATCCCTTTAATATTCGGGTTCTTAGCGCTAAGCCCTTCAATTATTTTCCAGGAGTTATCAGTGCTGCCATCGTCCACAAAAATTATTTCATAAGAATAATTGTTTGCATTCATTACACGGCCTATCCATTCGCTGAGCTCCGGCAGCGATTCTTCTTCGTCTTTAAGTGGTATCACGAGAGAGATATCCATTACATGCCGCCTTGTTGGGTAAGTGGGTTAATAGGTTTTTTCTTAGCAACCGCAGCGCCGATCAATGATGCAATACATCCCCAAATAAGGGTTCCGAATATGACTCCCAGAACAAGAAATATCATGAAATACTTTTTCATCATTGTCATAGCCTGATCAAGTTTATCATCATCCATTCCTGACCCTTCCATTTTTGTTCTTTGCATTTCAAATATTTTTTCCTTCATATCTGGAAAAAGAATTGTAAACGCAAGCAACGTATAGACTAACACAATGACGGCTATTACAGCGGTAATTTTAAACCCATGCAGGAACACATTACCAAAAGTCACGTATCCTTGTTTTTGATTGGCAAAATGAACGCATGCAATTATTATCGCCGCAAACATTATTGCGTTTACTACCCAGTTATACCAGGTGCTAAAACCCAGATCAGTAAAATAGCCTGCGATGCCAAGAATAATAACAACTAAAGCGATCAGCAAACCTTTGATCTGTGGTGACATAATTTTATTTTCTTCCATAATTGTTGGTTTTAAGGGTTCAAATGTACTTGGTCTTTATTAATTATCCCGATTACTTTACCGGTGAGTTTCTTACCAATAAAAGGCGAGTTCTTTGATTTGGATAAAATATTCTTTTTTTCATAAACCCATTCAGCATCCGGGCAAAACAAAGTCAGGCAGGCTTTCTCATTTTCCTTTATTGATCCCGCATTTAACTTTAATAATTTTCTTGGATTGGTAGAAAAAAGCGCTACAGCTTTTTCTTCTCTTAACTTCGGCATGCTTGTTTTTAAAACGGCATAAGCTGTTTCTAATCCTGTCATTCCATTTTTTGCATATTCAAATTCAGTTTCTTTACTATCTGCTTCATGTGGCAGATGATGAGTGGCAATACAATCAACAGTGCCATCTTCAATTGCCTTTTTGATCGCATCCCTGTCCTCAGCAGATCGTAGCGGTGGATTTACTTTCAGATTGCTGTCATATTCTTTTAGATCTTCATCGGTAAAATGTAGATGATAAGGAGTAACCGAACAGCTTATGTTAATGCCACCTTTTTTGCCGCGGTCAATATATTCAAACGATTTTTTTGAAGATACTCCTGTGAAATGAAGCTTCGATTCTGCGTATCGGGCCAATTTAATATCTCTTGCTACTATTAATTCTTCAGCCATTGCAGGTTTTCCGGGCAAACCGATTTGTGTTGACACGATTCCTTCATGCATCAATCCATGTGCATTGATACTTTTATCATCCGGCAGTTGAATGATCATTCCGTCAAAAGCTTTTACATATTGTAAAGCCTTTACAAGCAATCCTGCTGATTGAATACAATTGATACCATCTCCAAAGGCGATCGCACCGCTTGTTTTCATATCATACATTTCCGCCAATTCTTTTCCTTCTGTATTTTTTGTAACTGCCCCGATCGGATGCACATTGACAACCAATGACCTTGATTTTTGTACAATATATTCGACCTGGCTCTTCGTATCGATCGAAGGTTTTGTGTTTGGGATCACAAGTACATCGGTAAAGCCACCAGCCGCAGCAGCCATACACCCGGATTCAATTGATTCCTTATACTCATAGCCCGGGTCAGCAAAGTTTGCAAACATATCAACCCATCCCGGAGAAACGCAAAGCCCATCAATGGATATCTCTCTATCAACTTTATCTGATAGATCCTTACCTATCTTTTTGATGGTTCCATTTTCAATAAAAATATCTGTGGATTGAGAATTGAAAGGAGAATCGGGATCAATAACCCGAGCATTCTTAATGAGTAGATTCATTAAGCGGCGAAGATAAAGGTTGTTTTTTGATTAAGAAAAACTGGATTTGAATAAAAAAGCTCTGAGAATCAGAGCTAAGTCGGGCAGACTGGATTCGAACCAGCGACCCCTACGTCCCGAACGTAGTGCGCTACCGGGCTGCGCTACTGCCCGAAAAAAGGGTAATCACTTTTAGTGAAATGACTACCCTTTATCTGTCGGGTGGACTGGATTCGAACCAGCGACCACTTGCACCCCATACAAGTGCGCTACCGGGCTGCGCCACCACCCGAATACATTACAGTAAGGCGGGTTGCAAATCTATGATTTATTTGGTTTGAGAAAAAGTTGAACTTAATAGGACTGAGGGAAGAATATCTTCCATTAGATCAATTTATATTTTGAAAAGTAGTGTTGCGCCTTGAATTTTGCCAAAGTCAAGCAAAACATGAACAAATTAGAAATACAAGAGTCTTTTCAATTGGAGAATGGCAAGGTTTTACCCGGATTGACCATCGCATATCACACTTATGGCAAGTTGAATGAGACAAAAGACAATGTGGTGTGGGTTTGCCATGCACTTACAGCCAATAGTGATGTGTTTGATTGGTGGCCCGGCCTGGTTGGAGAAGACTGTGTTATTAATCCGAAGGATCACTTTATTATTTGCGTAAATATTATTGGTAGTTGTTATGGAAGTAGTGGCCCGTTGACAATCAATCCCGAAAACAAACAACCTTACTATTCTTTTTTTCCTGTAGTAACAATCCGGGATATGATCAACTCATTTATTCTCGTTCGTAAAAAGTTGGGGATTGAAAAAATCAAATTGGTGATGGGCGGAAGTATGGGTGGCTACCAGGTATTGGAATGGTGCTTAATGGAGCCGTCAGTCATTCAAAATAGTTTTGTTATCACAACATCTGCAGCAGAAAGTGCATGGGGAATTGCGATACATACATCACAACGATTAGCAATAGAAGCTGATCAAACATGGAAAGCTAATTCAGCAGATGCAGGCAAAAATGGATTGAAGGCTGCAAGAGGAATTGGCATGCTTACCTATCGTAATTATAAAACCTTTCATCAAAAACAAACTGATCCCGATTTTTCAAAAACAGATAATTACAAAGCTTCCTCTTATATTCTTCACCAGGGAAATAAATTATCGGATCGGTTTAATGCACAGAGCTATTGGTTGCTTACAAAATCAATGGACAGCCATAATATTGCACGCGGAAGGTTTGATACACTCGAAAAAGCATTGCAACAGATTCATCAACCAATTTTAGTGATCGGCATTGATAGCGATATTCTTTGTCCCATTCCTGAACAAAAATTTTTGGCAGAGAATATTCCAAATTCCACACTGCATATTATTTCGTCTGATTATGGACATGATGGATTTTTGGTAGAAACAGAAACAATCTCAAGACATTTATTTGAATGGATGGAGAAGCACGGGATCTGATGGCTAAAATTGTTTTACTGTTAAATTGTTATCATTTCAATTGAGCAATTAATCAATTTAGTCATTTAACAATTAAACCATTTCCAGTGCTTGCAAAATATCTTTGAGAATGTCTTCTTTATGTTCAAGACCAACTGAAATTCTTATTAACCCGGGAGTAATTGCAACTGCTTGTCTTTCTTCTTCAGTTAGTTTTGCATGCGTAGTACTTGCAGGATGCGATGCGATGCTTCTTGTATCCCCAAGATTTGCGGTCATGGATAACATCTTTAAGCTATCAAGAAATTTCTTACCGGCCTCAAGACCTGCTTTTAATTCAAAACAAAAAATACCGCCACCATTCAGCATTTGTTTTTTCGCAATCTCGAATTGCGGATGTGATGAAAGAAAAGGGTATTTAATTGATTTGATCTTTTTATGACCCTGTAATTGTTCAACTATCCACAATGCATTTGAAGCATGTCTTTCCATTCTTACATCCAATGTCTCCAAACTCTTACTCAATATCCATGCGTTGAAAGGAGACAGGGCAGGACCCGTATTACGACAAAACAAATAGATCTCTTTTATCAATTCTTTTTTACCCACAATTACACCGCCCAAAACTCTTCCTTGTCCATCCAGCCATTTTGTTGCGCTATGCACTACAAGATCGGCGCCAAATAAAATCGGCAATTGTCCAAATGGAGTTGCAAAACAATTGTCGACATTTAAAATAATATTATGCTTTTGTGCAAGATCAGCCAACGCTTTTATATCAAGAATTTCTAACCCAGGATTGGTTGGGCTTTCAACATAGATCATTTTTGTATTCGATCGAATATTTTTTTTCCACTCATCAATATTCGCTGATGCATCAACATAACTGTATTCAATACCATATTTTAAAAGATATTTCGTGATTATATTATGTGTGCTTCCAAATAATGCCCGGCAGGAAAGCAGGTGATCGCCACTTTTTAATAAAGCCATAAAAGAACCAAACACGGCACTCATACCTGATGCTGTTGCATAGCCAGCTTCGGCGCCTTCCAGCGCAACCATTTTATCAGTAAACTCCTGGACATTTGGATTACTGAAACGGCTGTATATATTATCATCATTTTCATCGGCAAATGCTGCACGCATTTCTTCCGCTGTATCAAAACAAAAACTACTTGTAAGAAAAAGTGGAACGGAATGTTCCATCTCATTTGTTTTGTTCACCTGTGTTCTTATGGCTTTTGTGTTCGGATGCATATTTTCTTCGATTGCTTTAAAATTTCAAAGTTAAGTAACGAGGCTTAAGCATGATTACCTATTTTTATATAATGACACCCGAACGTCGTGAAAAACTACAGTCAGTTTTAAGTAAACGGCAAAACGATTTAACGATCGTTCTGGAAAACGTTTTTGATCCACACAATATATCTGCTGTAATGAGAACCTGTGATGCTGTCGGTGTTCAGGAATTATATGTGCTGAACACAAAAATACCCAGGCATAAAAAATGGGGAGCCAAAAGTTCTTCCAGCGCTGCAAAATGGTTGACCGTTTACCAGTTTGAAAATGCTGAAGAATGTTTTTTTGAACTGAGAAAAAAATTTTCAAAAATTTTAACAACCCATTTAAGCAGCGATGCATTAAACTTATTTGAAATAGATCTTACCGAACCGGTGGCGCTGGTTTTTGGCAATGAACATAGCGGGGTTTCAGGAGAAATAAGAAAGCTGGCTGATGGAAATTTTATCATCCCACAATCAGGAATCATAAGATCGCTGAATATAAGTGTAGCATGTGCCGTAACTTTATATGAAGCCTACCGGCAAAAAGCTTTAGCCGGGCACTATGATAAGGTAAAGCTAGACCGCGATGTTTTAAAAGGGTTAATGGACAAATGGGGTTATGAGGAAGAAAGTAATGAATAGTAAATGACAATAAGCAACTATAAAATGATCAATAAACCATCCTGGAATTTACTTTTCGTATTTGTTTTATTCTTTTCCTGCCGGGAGGTAAAGTCTCAATCAATTCCTAAATGGAAGGTGACAGACCTGGAAGAATATATTGCAAAAAGCGATACTCCTGTTGTTGTAAATTTTTGGGCTACATATTGCGGACCGTGTTTAAGAGAGATCCCTTATTTCCAGGAAGTAGTTAAGCAATATGAAAAGAAAGGGGTCAAGCTGTTGTTGGTTAGTCTTGATTTCAAAGAATCATTTCCAGACAAGATCAGCAGTTTCGCCGATAAAAGAAAAATCACGTCACCAATTGTATGGCTTGATGAAACAAACGCAGATTATTTCTGTCCGAAGGTGGATACTAAATGGTCGGGAGTGATGCCTGCCACATTATTTATCAATAATCAAAAAGGACATCGCAGCTTTTTTGAAGAAGAGATGTCAAAAGAAAAATTTGAAACCGAAATCAAAAAGATATTGAACGATCAATAACTTTCCGAAACCTCCTCGGGGTCATTTTCAGACTGCATTTTATTAAGCTTGTATAAAAACATAGACCAGGCTGCAATAGCTACAAGTGCTAAAATAATACCGATAAAACTTCCATAATAAAAACTGCGGGCCATCAGGTAACCTGCAATTACAAAAACAGAAAGAATAAGAGCTTTGTTGATAATTGTCCTTGAATTCATAAGCGGGAGTTTTTGATTTCCGCATTCGAAAACTTTTGAGTAGATCAGAATGCGAAAAGGTTAACGAATTGATGTGTTGGAGAACGAATTTCCTGCTTAGATTCAGGTACCAAAATATTCCACAAAGAAATTAAAAAAACCCCCCGACTAAGATCGGGGGACTCCTGGAATTAATTTATTGAGCTTATTCTTTTCTTTTGATCTGGCAGCCCATTGAACGGGACTCTTTTACGGACACGTCTTTTCCAGCTGTCATTTCATCCATAGCCATTTTCAGGTGCTTACGGCTTACACTTGAAGCATCACCCGGGTTGTCATCAATGGCGCCATGATAAACATGTTTGCCATCAGCGTTGAATAAAAAGCACTCGGGAGTACGGTTCGCCCCAAACTCATCGGCCAGTACATTATTGGCGTCTACTGCATAATACCACTTATAGCCTTGAGCCGCTGCATACTCCTTCATTTCTGAATAAGAATCTGCATCATCACGCTGACCCTCATTAGAGTTAAGGAGAATAACTCCAATTTCTTTTGAAAGAGCATAATTGGCTGCCTCAATTGTTCTGGATTGATTTTTTATAACCCATGGACAAGTATTACAGCTAAACATTACCAGCAACCCATTCTTCTTTTTGGCATCTTTCAGGGACACTTCTTTACCTGAGATATCCTTCAATTTTAAATCGGCCTTTGGAATGCTGGCTCCGAGCGGTAATACATCGTTGAATTTGGTGAATGCAAATGATAAAGTGGCAATTGCCATAAAAGCAAAAAGTATTCTTTTCATTGTTTAAAGCTTAATGGCATAAAGTTCGAACTTTTTTTGAAATTTTATTAGCCGTCCGACACAGAATTTTTCCTTTGATCAGCCAGTTTTCGCAATGAAGAGATACTTACATTCAATTCGAATCCTATCAACAGCACTAACGAATTAAAGAAGATCAGCAACATGAGAATGAGAATGGTAGCAATAGAGCCATACAACTGATTATAATTACCAAAATTGGCCACATAATAAGAAAATCCCATTGTATAAACGATCATCATGAATGTAGCAAGAATGGAGCCCGGATTAATGAGCTTCCACTTTTTATGAACCGCGGGAGCGTAACGATAAATAAAAGAAATGGTGAGGAAAAATAAAAGTATAATTACTATCCACCGTACATTTAGTATAATGGCCCTAATAGTAGGGTCTTCGATGCCCAGCCAGGTAAGCACAGTTTCACGGGATACCAAAACAACAATTGAAATAACTATTATGAGAAATAAAATAAGCGTAAGCTTTATTGCCACCCATCGATCATGTACCACATGCCGCTGAGAAAAGCCTATATAATTCATTTTATTAAATGATCTCATAATGCCGATCATTGCATTGGAAGAAAAATAAAGAGCTAATAAAAAGCCAAAAGAAAGAAGGCCACCTCTTTCGTTTGAGGTAAAATCTTCTAAAAAATCAATAATGGGTTGATAGTTTTGTTTGCCAGGAATTATGTCTCGTATCAGCTCATATAATTGAGGCATGAATTCTCTTATTGGCAAATAAGGTATTAGTGTAAAAATAAAAATACAGGCGGGTGGTATCGCTACCAATAAATTAAATGCAATGGAAGCGGCTCTTTCATTAAGACTTGTCTTTTGTATTTGAATAAAAAAGAACCGGACTACATCAAACAACGGAATACCACTAAAACCTGGAAGGATAATATTCTTGCTTTTTCGGATAACAAATTTTACCGGAAAAGATGTAATAAACCTCCGTTTTATCTGGGTAAGCAAATGCATTTACGGTTAGTGGTTTGCTTTTCTGATCGAATCCTGCCTGTCCTGTGCCTCTGCGAATTTCTTTGCATATCTTAAATGATCGGCATAGTTAGTTGTGTAAATATGCGTACCTGAAAAATCACTGTTCGCAACAAAATAAAGATAATCTGTTTGTGGCGCATTAAGAACGATATCGATCGTCTCAGGTTGGGGAGTACATATCGGGCCCGGAGGCAAACCCCTGTTCACATAAGTATTGTAAGGCGATTGTACTTTGAGGTGCTTAAAATAAAGTCTTGTAAGTGCAAAATCCCTTAATGCATACTTTACAGTAGGACATGATTCCATCTCCATATTTTTGTGCAACCTGTTTAAGTATACACTGGATATCTTTTCTTTTTCACTTTTAAGGTTAACTTCTTCATCAACTATAGATGCAAGGGTTGAAACTTCGATGGGAGTAAGCTGAAGATCACCGGCTTTCTTTTTTCTCTCTTGGTTCCAGAATTTTTGCCAATGATCAAATAATTTTTGATAAACCATTTTGGGATTGCTATTCCAGTAAAAAGAATAGGTATCCGGCATCACTGTAGCTATTACAGTATTGCTGTCAACACCAAATGTTTTCAAGGAATCATTGTTGGTAAGAAATTTAATGGCAGCTGATGAATCGAATTCGAATTGCTGGCCAAGTTTACGGGCAAAATCTTCTTTCAACCTGATTTTGGTGATGACAAGCTTTACAGGTGTCTGCCTTCCGTTTTTAAGAATTCGGACAAGTTCGAACAAACTCATGCCTTCTTTGATCTGATATTTTCCAGCTTTTACAGAATTAAATTTCAAGGTGCTGGCGGTCCAATCAAACCAACGGGCAGATGAAATGATATTTTTTGAAATAAGCTCGTCTCTCACTTGTCCGAATGTTTGACCGCTTTTTATGTAAAGGAATTTTCCTTCGGGAGCAGTTACCGAAGGGCCAAAAACTTTCCATGCTGCAAAGAGAACCAGTATGAGGACAAGTATCAACACGAATCGAAAGGTCTTTTTCATAGTGTTCTAATTAGCTGAACAGAATTATTGGATGTACAAGAGTGCCCCGAAATTCATCGGGGTTTCGCTTCGCTCAACGACTGACGCCATGAAAACTGAACCGTGAACGGAGCGTCGCAACTATGCTACATAGTACCACAAAAGCCGACTAACAAAATAAATAAAAAACCCCGTCTTTAAGACAGGGTTCGGAAATATCTTTTATTAAAATTATTTGGTGGTTTGTTGAGTGGTGGTTGTTGGATTGGCGTTCAAACTGCCGGGATTGATCGGTGCTGACACAGGAGGAGTACTGCCAACCTTTTCTAAAACACCCTTCCCACCAGACGAACTGCCGGAAATGAATAAAGTGGAAAGAAGACATAAAACTCCAATAACACCAGCAAATATCCATGTTCCTTTATCAAGTACGTCTGTCGTTTGTTTTACACCCATGAACTGGTTGCTAAAACCAGCAATATTGCCGGCCAGGCCGCCACCTTTAGGATTTTGAACGAGTACGATTAAACCAAGAATCACACTGGCCAATATCACAAGAATTACAAAAAGTGTTGTCATATCAGGTTCTCTTTAATTTTTCAATAAGGACTGCAAAATAACTGCTTTTAGAGGGATTGAGCAAACTTAGTTTCTCATAAATCTTTATTGCTTTTTCGGGCTGGCCCTGCTTGATCCAGACCTCTGCCATCGCTTCTGTATCTACATTTTCTTCGGCAAGAGAATGGGTGGCTAATTGAACAACTTTTTCTTCGGAATTACTATCGGTGTTCATTGCTGCAATTTGCTGCGGTGGCATTTGCCTGATCGTTTTCAGCCATTCAGTAAAACTTTTTAGTTGCTGACCGAGGCGATCTTTAGGCTTTTCTTCAAGGTTATTTTTTATGCCCTGCGAAGCAAAATAATCAACAGTGTAATACGGCTCGAAAACAAGTGCCTGGTCCTTTGTCTCTGCATTTTCACTTAAAGCTACAGACAGCGTTGGGGGAGGGGAGCTAGCTAATTTTTCATCAGGCTTTGATGTAACAACAAATTCACGTTGTGTTCTTTCCAAAACTAACTCGTCATTATTCGGTTCCACGTCAACTTCAGTTTCTATAATCTTTTTTTCTATAACAGTTTTTCCAGGCGATGGTTTACTGTTTAAAAGATGATCCAGCCAAAGTGGATTATTAACATGAAGCGAAGTTGATATTAATTGTTTTTCAAAATCAGGATGATCGGCCTGCTTTTGCTTTGCTGCTAATAATAATTGAGCCGAAGAAAAATAAGGATACTCTTTTGCCAGCTGTTCTACCTGTTTAATACTGCATTGTTCTAAACTGGTTTTCCCGAATAAAGAGAAAGCCAGTTTGTTTATTAGTTCATGCATAATGCCAGGGATAAAGAGTTACCAATGGGAAAAGAGTTGGTTAAATATCTCATCCGTAAGATTACGGATAATTTCATCGTTCAATTGTCTTTCAGCCTGGGTCAAAGTTAATGTTGCTGAAAACTCAAAACTGCGGCTTGCGGAAATATTTCTTGGTTTTTCGCCGGGTGTTTTTCTATCAAGTAGAACAAGGCTTACACTAACTGTAAGGCGGTTTGTTGAAACCTGTTGGTTTGAAATGCCGGAAGTTGTAACATCATATTGAGTGATCGAGCCAGAAATATCGTAATCAGCGTCGTCATTATTCACCTGTGTAAGTTTTGTTTGACTTACTATTTTCTGGCGAAGCTTGTCCGTCAATTGGGGACTTAATTGAGGATTTTTGTACCGGGCGTCATTTTTAATGAATTGAACTCTTACAGTTTTAATTTCTGACGGAATCGTAGTTTGGTTAAACTTGTAGTTACATCCTGTAAGTAATGAAATAACAACAAATACCAGAAGCATAATTCCTATAATGCGAAGAATATTCAACTTTGTACCTTGTATTTTCTGCCTTACTAACATTTTATTCTTCGATATTATATTCTTTTAATTTCCTGTAAAGAGTTCTTTCGCTTATTCCAAGATCGAGTGCCGCATCTTTTCTTTTACCACGATGTTTTTTCAATGCCTTTATAATGAGTTCTTTTTCTTTGTCCATTATATTCAGGCTTTCTTCCACTTCAGTATGTTCCTGTATATCACCATTCATTATCACGGGTTGTGATTGCTGCGCTGTTGGCTGCACAAGTACCGGCTGCATCGCTTCATGGCCTTTTAATTCTTTCAGTTCATTGATAAGAGCAGTGTTTTGTATCGCATTCGGGTTTTGCAACACTTCGAAAAACATTTTCTTAAGCTCTGTTACATCTTTCTTCATATCAAAGAAAAGCTTGTAAAGAATTTCTCTTTCGTTTGCAAAACTTTCAGCGCCGCCTCCATTGGTATGTGCCAGTACTGGTAAACGATTTGCTGAATAAGGTTGTAAAAACCTGCCCAATTCTTTTGAACTAATTTGTTTATCCTGTGAAAGAACTGAGACCTGGTCCGCAATATTCTTCAATTCCCTCACATTGCCGGGCCATGGGTAGTTAATTAACATGTTTTTTGCGTCTTCATCCAATTGTACCGGGGCCGTTTTATATTTCTCTGCAAAATCAACTGCAAACTTTCTAAAGAGTAATGTGATATCTTCTTTGCGATCATGTAAGGCAGGCACACGAATCGGCACAGTGCTAAGACGGTAATAAAGATCTTCTCTGAATTTTCCACTATGAACCTGGTCTAATAAATCTTTATTGGTAGCAGCGATCACTCTTACATCTGTCTTATGTACTTTGGAAGAACCAACACGAATGTATTCGCCGGTTTCTAATACTCTTAATAAACGAGCCTGTGTTCCTAAGGGCAATTCACCGATCTCATCTAAAAAAATTGTTCCGCCATTTACCGTTTCGAAATATCCCTTGCGAAAATCAACGGCACCGGTAAAGGAGCCCTTTTCATGACCGAATAATTCTGAATCAATTGTCCCTTCTGGAATAGCACCGCAGTTCACTGCAATAAATGGATTATGCTTTCTTGCGCTAAGTGCATGTATGATCTGTGAGAAAACTTCTTTGCCTACACCGCTTTCTCCCATTATAAGTACGGTAAGATCAGTATTGGCAACCTGCCCTGCCACCTGTAATGCATAATTAAGCGCAGGTGAATTCCCGATGATACCAAACCTGTTTTTTATACTTTGAATTTCCATACTACTGTCTCCGCCTCAGGCGGAGAACTTAGATTTATTAATTAATAATAATTTGCCCTAATAAAGTTGCTTGTGTGCAGTCATTTACTTTCACGGTAATATAATCTCCTTTTTTAAGCCCGTAATTCTCCTTTGGAAATACGATCACTTTATTTTGCGAGCTTCTTCCCATCCAGTCTTTATCACTACGCTTGCTATCACCTTCAATTAACACCGCAAATGTTTTTCCAATATCCTTTTTATTGCTTGCAAACGACAATTTGCCCTGAACATCTACAATTTCCTGCAGCCTTTTTTTCTTAACATCCAAAGGCACATCGTCTTTATATCTTCTCTCGGCAAGGGTACCGGGACGTTCGCTGTAAAAGAACATATAACTCATATCATAGCGACTATATTCCATAATTTCTAATGTGTCTTTATGGTCGGTATCTTCTTCTGTGCAAAAACCAGCGATGATATCTGAAGAAATTCCGCAATCGGGCATTAATTCCCTGATGCGATCAACTTTTGCTTTATACCATTCTCGTGTGTAAGTACGGTTCATCAATTGCAGGATCCTTGTGCTTCCGCTTTGTACAGGTAAATGAATGTATTTGCAAATGTTTTCATACTTCGCCATTATATGCAACACTTCGTCCGTGATGTCTTTCGGATGTGATGTAGAAAAACGAACTCTTAGTAAGGGTGAGATAAGCGCAACTTTTTCAAGTAAACTTGCAAAAGTGACCAATTCATCTTTTGCTTCATCAACAAAATAATAACTATCTACATTCTGACCTAACAATGTCACTTCTTTAAATCCTCTTTCAAAAAGATCTTTGCATTCACTTATTATTGAAACCGCATCACGGCTTCTTTCTCTTCCTCTTGTAAAAGGCACCACACAAAAACTGCACATATTGTTACAGCCGCGCATAATGCTTACAAATGCGGTTATTCCATTACTATCAAGTCTTACAGGTGAAATATCAGCATAGGTTTCATCACGGCTCAATAACACATTCACCGCTTTCTGTCCACTTTCTGCTTCTGAGATCAATCCTGGCAAACTGCGATATGCATCGGGGCCAACGACTAAGTCAACCAGTTTTTCTTCTTCCAATAATTTTGATTTCAATCTTTCGGCCATACAACCAAGCATGCCGATCAGCATACCCGGCTTTGCCACTTTTATTTTTTTAAATTCAGTTAATCTTTTTCTTACTGTCTGTTCGGCCTTTTCCCGGATAGAACAAGTATTTAATAAAACAAGATCAGCATTTTCAAAATTACGAGTGGCGCCAAAGCCCTCCTTATTTAAAATAGAAGCGACAATTTCGCTATCAGAAAAATTCATCTGGCAGCCATAGCTTTCAATATAAAATAGCTTCTTATACTGGTTGGGGTCACCATTAAATGGAGCAAATGCTTCTCCCTGTCTTGCCTCGTCCTGAACCTTATCGGAAATATAATCAAGCATTAAATTCTAAAATTGGACTGCAAATTTAGGCAAATAAGACCAGTTGGTGACAGGATGGCATAATCAAAAAGAAAGCTCGGCCCAAGTTTGATCCAAACGACGGATTTCCAATAAGTCTAACGTCTAAATTTGCGTTATGAGGAGATTTGAGCTTCTGGCAATTTTTCTGTTTTCTGGCTTTATAGCCGTTTCACAAGACATTAAAAAGAACTCCACTGGTATCATTACAGGCAACCTGTTGGATTCATCAAATTCAAAGGCAATTGTTAACGCATCGGTTGAACTTCAATTATTTGGCTCCGATAAAAACCTTACTCGTGTAACTGATAAAAATGGAGAGTTCTCTTTCGCAGGTCTGTCGTATGGTTATTACAGATTAAATATCTCCTATGTTGGTTATAGATCATTAAAAATTGATAGCATAAATGTCCGGCCAGAGAGGGCTGATTTTAATCTTGCAGATATAGTGCTTTCAACAAAATCAAAAGAACTCGAGTCGGTGGTTGTTTATTCTGAAAAACCTTTGATACAATCAAAAGATGGAAATATTACATTCAATGCAAGTGAGTCAGCCATAGCTGCTGGTAGCAACGCAAGTGAACTACTGAATACTGTTCCTTTAATTTCAAAAGACCCCAATGGAAAAATCTTAGTGCGTGGAAAGGAACCGAAGATCCTAATTGACGACAAACCCGTTGAATTGAATCTTCAGCAGTTGCAGGATCTGTTGGAATCATTGCCCGGAAGTTCAATAGAAAAAATAGAAGTGATGACCAACCCGCCACCGCAATATGCAAATGAACAAGGAGGCGTAATAAATATTGTGACAAGAAAAGGCAAGGTTGGAATGGGGGGCAGGGTAAGTGTTACAGCCGGCACAAGAGGGGAGGGAAGTATCAACGGAAGTTTTAATTATCGTAAAAATAAATTTTCAATAAATGTAAATGGCGGTACTGCTATCAATCGGTTTACAGGATACGGCAATTCGGAAAGAAAAAATATTTATCCTGATTCGGTTAATTATTTAAAAACCCAAAACGATTTTCTGAATAAAAGTATAAGGCCATACCTAAGGGTAAATATGGATTATGAAATTTCAAAACATCAGAACTTCCACTTTGAAGCCAGTTACAATCAAAACGATTTCAACAATCGGAGTACAACGGAATACACAAACACTAATCGCTTCAATGAAATTTATAAATTAAGTGAAAGAACTATTCACAGCGAAGGGGATAATTATAACCCGGGTACAAACATCACTTATACATTAAAAGGAAAGAAAGCAGGCGAACAATTCAGAATCATTGCCGGTGCAAATTTTTCTTTGAATGAAAACGAAAGGATCTTTTACCAGCAATATTTCAATCCTGATCATACGCCAAACGGAACAGATTCCCTACAAACACAAATTACAGATAGTAAAAACAACGGCTACAATATTCGTCTAAGCTATGATAAGCCTATTGTAGAGAAGAAAACTTTCCTTTCAGTTGGTAGCGCCTATAATAGCAGCAACAGTCATATTAAAGTTGATGCGTCTTATTTGAAAAAACCTGAGAAAGTTTTTATGCCCTTGGATCTACTTAGTAATCATTTCAAATTTCGCCAGGTTGTCACCAATCTCAGGGCATCATTAAAACAAATATTAGGAGAAAAATTCAGTGCGACCGCCGGCGTTGCTGTTGAACAAACACAGATCAACTTCGATTTGTTAAAACAAGGAAATGAAGTCGGTAATGACTATTGGAACTTTTTACCATTTGCTAATATCAATAAGAACTGGAGCAACGATCTTAGCATGACTTTATCTTATCGCAGAACGATTCGCCGTCCCGGAATAAATGAGTTGAACCCAACTATTGATTTTTCTGACCCTTATAATATTCGTTATGGGAATTTCCGATTGGATCCATCGTTAGCTCACAATTTTGATTTTGTAATTGGAAGAACAAAACCCAGATATTTTGTGAATATTGGCTTGGGATATAATAAAGTAGAAGATATTTTTTCTCAAATAAGAACGTTACTAAATGAAGGCAAAACGCAAACAACATGGGAAAATATCAGCCACAGAAAGGAATATGAAGTAAGTACGTGGAACGGATTTACTTTAAACAAAAAGATTAAAGTGAACTGGAGTGCAAGCTATACATACAATCAATACAGTGATTATGATAAAACTGTTAGAAAGTATCGTGATGGCGGCTCGTTTACGACAACACTTAACGGGAATTATGCAATAAAAGACATTTGGAATTTCACTGGCAATTTCACAACAAATCGTTTTGCAAACCCCCAGGGTTCAGTAAGCTGGAACTTAAGTACGAACGTAGGGATCCAAAAGAAATTCTTTAATAAGAAGTTTATAGTTACTCTTAATTTTATCGATCCTTTCCGCAACCAGGTCACCAACAGTTATACTTATGGAACTAATTTTGAAGTCAAATCATCGAATACAACACAAACAAAAAATTACCGGGTAACGCTGGCGTATAACTTTACAAAAGCTGCGAAGAAAAAATAATAAGAGCGGAAGACGGGACTCGAACCCGCTACCTACAGCTTGGGAAGCTGTCGCTCTACCAGGTGAGCTACTTCCGCTTTTCCATCCCATTTGCTATCGGAAATTTACACATTTACGGTAATCTTTTTTGAAAGCCAGCTATCTTTTATAGGAACCAGCCAATTATTTTCTAATTCGGTCTTGTTTTGTACAAGGTTATTGAAGTATAAAGTATGCGAGTCAATAAACCGATTATCAAAAGCGTATTGCAATTGAGAAAGCGGCAATAGCTGCACTTTATCTTTTACAACAAAAGCAAGCGTTGTCCTGTCAAACATATTTACTCCAAATCGTTGTTCAATACCTTTTATTAATCTTACAGAACTATCAGTACTACATCCGCTGACGCCGGTAGCTTTTTCGTCCGCCATTAAAATAATGAACTGTCCAAAAAATAAATAGCCAGCGCCTTTTACAGGCACCCCATGTGATAACCATTTAGCTGTAAAATCATTTAGCAGGCCTTCAATAGTTAATGCCTCATTTAAAGTAAACAACCGATTGCTTTGATAGATCCAAACACGGCTTTCCGGAGAAAAATTTTCGTCGAGGAGATTTCTGTATTCAAGTTTCATGAAGCAAATTTAGGCTAAACTCGCTGCAACTAATTCTGCAATATCCATCACTTTTACTGAATCTTCCTTCTCTGCATTTTTTACTCCATCCGTCAACATTGTATTACAGAATGGACATGCGGCAGCAATAATATTTGCACCGGTACCAATTGCCTCATTGGTACGTTCGCTATTTATTCTTATCGTTCCCTTTTCTTCTTCCTTAAACATTTGTGCGCCGCCTGCACCGCAACAAAGCCCGGTGGTTTTACAACGCTTCATTTCTACCAGCTCCGTATCAAATGCCTCCAAAACTTTTCGGGGGGCTTCGTAAATATTATTTGCCCTGCCGAGATAACAGCTATCGTGATAAGTAATTTTCTTTCCTTTGAATGCGCCTCCGTCTTTTAATTTTATTTTTCCATCATCGATCAACTGCTGCAAAAAAACGGTATGATGAATAACTTCATAATTGCCGCCCAATGCAGGATATTCATTTTTTAAGATGTTGAAGCAATGCGGGCAGGCAGTTACAATTTTTTTTATTCCATAATTATTCAATGTTTGAATATTCTGGTAAGCCATCATCTGAAACATAAATTCATTACCGGCCCTACGTACAGGGTCGCCGTTACACATTTCTTCTTTTCCAAGAATTGCATAGTTGATCTTTATTTTATCAAGTATGGTTACAAATGCTTTGGTGATCTTTTGTGCCCGTTGATCAAAACTTCCGGCACAGCCGACCCAAAATAAAACTTCTGGTTGTTTGCCCTCCGCAAATAATTCAGCAAGTACAGGAACCTTCATAAGTTATTATCACAAAAGTTTAAATATTATAGAAACAAAAAATGGTAAAAAGATAGGTTGATAATGATACAATATTAATCAAATAAAATTTCTTTTAAGTAAGGCAAAGGATTTTAAAAATAATCCTAAAATACCATTGCAAAAAAACAGATACTGGCATTCAATCTATATTTTTGCCAGCTACAAATGAGTGTAAAAAAGTTTTTTTCAAAGATCACTAATTGGGAACTGTGGCCTTTCTCCGTGCTGTATTTCCCAATTGGTTTTGTATGGGCATGGTACTGTTTGCGTGCAAGGTCAGTTTGGTTCTTCAGCTCATCTAACCCTACACTTACTTTTGGGGGATTTGAAGGAGAAAGCAAAAAAGAAATGTATGACCAATTACCTCCCTCTTCATTTCCAAGAACGATCTATATACTTCATGACCTCAGCTTTGATAAAGTAAAGAAAAAGATAATGGAGCATGGATTCAATTATCCATTTATTGTAAAACCAGATGTTGGCATGAAGGGAATTCTTTTCAGAAGAATTGACAATGATGATCAATTGAGAAAATATCATGAAAGAATTCCAGTAGAATATATTGTGCAGGAATTGATCGATCTGCCTGTTGAACTAAGCGTTTTTTATTATCGTCATCCCACCCAACAAAAAGGAACTATCAGTGGCTTAATTCAAAAAGAACTGCTCGAAGTTTATGGTGATGGCAGATCGACTTTATGGGAATTGATCTTACAACATCCCCGTGCCAAGTATCGGCTGGACGAAATGAAGCACCGGCATGAACATCGCCTGGACAGGGTATTAAAAAAGGATCAGCATTTTTATCTTTCCTATGCCGGCAATCACAATCGCGGTGCAAGGTTTATCGATCTGCATCACCTGGCCGATGAAAAGTTGCATAAGGTGTTTGATGATATCAGTCACTATACAGATAAATTTTATTATGGCCGGTATGATGTGAAATGTGTAACACTTGACGATCTGAAAGAAGGAAAGAACTATTCAATTCTTGAGTTCAATGGTTGTGGGGCAGAGCCAAATCATATATATGATGCAGGTCTGAGTCTCTGGAAGGCCTACCGGGAAATTCTAAAACATTGGAAGGTTTTGTTTGAAATAAGCAAATACAATCATGAACATGGCACCCCATATTGGCCCTTTAAAAAAGGCCGTGATTTTTTAAAACAAGCCCGTCGTCACTTCAAATTGCTTGAAGAATTTGACTAATGTCATACCGCTGTTAAAAATTACAATTTGTTAAACTTAAAATTTTTATCAATAAAAGCAACGGTTTTTAATGAAAAACCGTTCTAACCTATCGTAACGGATAAATGATCTTATATGCTTAAAAAAGTTTTCACGGCACTAGCCTTAATCTGTGTTATTACGACATTTGGTCAAAATTATACGCCGAGTGATGCAGGGTCCAAAGTTCGATTTGTTATAAAGAATTTCGGTATCAATACCGGTGGCACATTCGCTGGACTTGCAGGTAGCATCACATTTGATGCTTCAAATCTTGCCAGCGCAAGTTTTAATGTAAGCGTTGACTCAAAATCTGTAGATACCGACATGGAAGCAAGGGATAATCATTTGAGGAAGGCTGAATATTTTGATGTAGAAAAATATCCAAAACTTAGTTTCAGATCTACAAAGATCACTACGACGAATAAGGAAGGTTATCTCTATATGTTCGGCGTGATTACGATAAAAGATGTATCAAAAGAAATTAGTTTCCCTTTTAAACAAACAAGCAAAGACGGTGGAATACTTTTCGAGGGAGAATTTAAATTGAACCGCAGGGATTTTGGTGTAGGTGGTAGTAGCTTTTCAATGTCTGATGAGCTTAATGTTGAGCTTTCTGTTTTTGCGAAAAAAAGCTAAATAGCTTTTTATTTCCACTGTTTAGTTTCAGGCAACCTCTTATTTATCTTACCTGTTAGTTTGTACATTCGCACGGTGCGATTAGCAAGAATTTTTTTTATTGGCATGCTTATTAGTTTCCTCGGTTCACTGCCGTTGGGAACATTGAATGTTGCTGCTATGCAAATAAGTATCAGCGATGGTGTATTACAGGCTATGGAATTTTCGATAGGTTCTTTGCTGGCCGAAATGATCTACGTACGTCTTTCCCTGGTAGCAATGGATTGGGTTCGCAAGCGGGAATTTCTCTTTAAAATGCTTGAATGGATAACACTGGCAATTGTATTGATACTTGCCGCATCCAGTTTTTATGCAGCAATCAGCCCATCAGTTAAAGAAAACGTGTTCCTTAGCAGTTCGCTTCCAAAGATCATACTTGGTTTTTCCATGAGTGCTGTAAGCCCGGCGCAAATACCCTTTTGGTTTGGCTGGAGTACAGTGCTTTTGACAAAGAAAATTTTATTGCCACTAAACAAGCATTATAATTTCTATATTGTTGGCATTGGATTAGGAACGCTTATTGGCAATTGCGTCTTTATTTTTGGCGGCCGTCTCGTCGCCGGTAAATTGCAAAACAACGGCCATATCATTAGTTGGGTAATTGGGGGGATTTTTTTAGTGACTGCTATTATTCAAATTTGGAAAATGTCAAGAAAAAAAGATACCAAGCATAAAATGAAACATCCGGAAGAAGTAACACATGGCTTGGAAAAAAATATGGAAGACAAGGTGGTGAATAAATAATAAATGGAATAGTTTTTAAACCTGTAGGGTAGTATTTCTAATGAAGAAATTTTTTCAAAAAGTTATGAACTGGGAGTTATGGCCGTTTGATCTCATCTATGCACCGGTTGGCATCGTATGGTTGTATTACAGTTTAAAAGCAAGATCACTTTACTTCTTTACACCTTCCAACCCCACATTGATCTTTGGCGGCTTTGAAGCAGGGAGTAAAATGGAAATGTATCGGCAATTGCCCGACGGTTCTTATCCTAAAACGATCCTGATCACTCCATCTCACACGATCGATAATATAAAAAAAGAAATCAACGCAAACGGATTGGGTTATCCTTTTGTAACAAAACCCGATGAAGGAATGCAGGGTATTCTTTTTCGTGTGATTGAATCAGAAGAAGAATTGATAAAATATCACGGTATTGTTGGTGTCAATTATGTCATTCAAACTTTTATTGATCTACCGATGGAGTTTAGTGTTTTTTATATTCGGTATCCGGGAGAAGCAAAAGGAAAAGTAACGGGTTTTATATTAAAGGACTATTTACATGTAACAGGTAATGGCATAAAAACATTAGGTCAATTGGTAAACGAACATCCAAAAGCTATGCATCGTTTAACGGAAATGAAAAAGAAACATGAAGCAAACTGGTCGAGCATCCCAAAAGATGGAGAAAATTATTACCTGAGTGTTGCAGGCAACCATAATCGCGGTGCCAGGTTTATTAACCTGCATAAAGAAATTGATCAGCGTATTCATGATATATTCGATCGTCTTAATAATGCCTCAAAAAGTTTTTATTACGGCCGCTATGATCTTAAGTGTACATCGATTGAAGATCTGAAGCAAGGGAAGAATATTATGATCATTGAATATAATGGGGCAGGAGCTGAACCAAATCATATTTATGATTGCGGCATGAGTTATGGAAAAGCGCTAAAGATAATTGCAGCACATTGGCGTGACATGTATCGTATCGGGAAAATAAATAATAAAAATGGAGTGCCCTACTGGAGCTTCAGAAAAGGTTACCGGTTTATACAACAGTTCAAAAAAGTGTTTAAACAACTACAAAAAAGAGATCTTGAGTTAGGTTTATAAGAAAGTAAAGCATTCCTGCATTGTATGATTGAGATACTAAAAGTTTTTTTTATTGGTTTCCTGATAAGCTTCCTGGGGCAATTGCCTCTCGGCAATATGAATTTAACCGCAACACAATTAAGCGTACAGGAAAACTACCGCAATGCATGGAAATATGGTTTGGGGATCGTCTTGGTAGAAATAATTTACCTGCGCCTTGCATTAACCGGAATGGATTGGGTAGTAGAACACAAAGTGCTATTCTCAATTATGGGTTGGTTAACCGTTATTGTATTTATTGTATTGGGCATTTTAGCGTTTGTGATGGCACGCAAACAAACCAGTGCGAAGAAAGGATTGTTGTTAAATAATAAGATGAATCGTTTTTTGCTGGGAGTTGTAGTAAGTGGAATAAATCCCGCACAGATCCCTTTTTGGTTTTTATGGAGCACACAATTGCTGAACACTAAAGTAATATTGCCAACTACAGGACAATTTAATTTGTTTACAGCAGGGGCAGGGCTTGGTTCTTTAGCAGGACTTGCGGTTTACATCCATGGTGGCAAGTGGATCATTACGAAATTGAAAACAAGTAATAAGGGATTGAATATTTTTATGGGAATTGTCTTTATTTTAGCCGGCCTTTTACAATTGTATAATATGTTATTTAAAACCCAATAATAAATCAACAGCTATGGCAATCAAAGATGCTTTTATCGGAGAATTGAAACATGAATCATCAATGACGAAGAAAATGCTTGAGAAAGTTCCACTCGATAAAAAAGACTGGAAGCCTCATGAAAAATCGATGACATTAGGAAGACTTGCTACCCATGTTGCAGAAAACACGCATTGGATCTCTTACATATATCAAATTGATGATTTTGATTTCCTGAAGGATTATAATTTTAATCCGGTTAATGCATCAACAAGTGAAGAACTGTTAAATATCTTTCAAACCAGCCTTGACAAGGCGATTGAAGATCTTTCAGCAATGGATGATTCGGATTTCGAAAAAAACTGGACAGTGAGAAGAGGCGAGCAGGTAATGTTCAGCACACCAAAGAAAATTGCGATCCGTGGTTGGGCATTTAATCATAATTTCCATCATCGTGGTCAACTTTCAGTTTATCTGCGTTTGCTTGATGTTCCTGTTCCCGGGATGTACGGTCCAAGTGCAGACGAAAAGATGTAATATTAGCATCACAAAATGAAAATATGGCCGCCCTCCAACTCAACCGTACACTTGGATTAAGACTGGTTATTGTATTTGTCATTGCCAATGTGATCGGCTCTGGTGTTTACAAAAAAGTAGCGCCGATGGCAGACACCCTGCATTCATCGGGTTGGGTCTTGGTAGCATGGGTGATCGCTGGCATGGTCAGTTTGTTTGGTGCATTAAGTTATGCTGAAGTAGCCGGGCTTCTTGCCGATACAGGCGGTGACTATGCTTATTATAAAAAGAGCTATAATCGTTTTTTTGCATTCCAGTTTGGTTGGTCCACGTTTACCGTGATGCAAACCGCTGCGATCTCATCGCTGGCTTATGTGTTTGCAGAATCATTGAACAGTATCGTCCATTTGCCGCCAATGCTTGAGTCGTTATCAGGATATAATCTTTGGAAAGTTTTTTATCCTTTTAAAAATTTCAATGTAAAACTTACAGCCATAATATTGATCTTAGTTCTTACATGGATAAATAGTAAAGGATTAAGGACGGGAGCATGGCTTGGAACTGCGATTTTATTACTTGTGTTTGCCGGTTTATTTACCATTATATTTTTTGGTCTTACCAGTAATGAATCAAACCTGGCAATGGCCTTTAAAATGGAAACAACCGATAACAAAGCTGTTACTTTCAGTGCAATGTTTTCCGCTATGCTATCGGCATTCTGGGCTTACCAGGGTTGGGCATCTGTTGGCTTCATTGGCGGTGAGGCAAAGAATGCAAATAAAAATATCCCCAGAGGCATTGTGATCGGTATGTTTATTATTATTGGTACATACCTCCTTGTAAATACTGCTTATCTCTCTTTGCTTCCAATAGAAAGTCTTGAACAGGTGACTGCATCTGGTAATAAGATTGCGGCAATTGAAGCTGTAAAAATTTTCTGGGGAAGAAATGGTGAAATGTTTATTGCTATCCTCATTCTTGTAACAACGCTTGGCTGCAATCATGCAACCGTGATCACCAGTTGCCGCGTTTATTATGCAATGGCAAAAGAAGGTTTGTTTTTTAAAAAAGCAGGGGAATTAAATAAATATGCGGTTCCGGGCAATTCACTTTTGATGCAATGTATTTGGGGATGTCTTCTCGTTCTATCCGGAACATTTGATCAGCTTACGGATATGATCATCTTTGTAATGTTTCTTTTTTACGGAGCAACAGCATTGAGCGTTTTCATATTAAGAAAAAAAATGCCAGATGCACCTCGTCCATATAAGGTCTGGGGTTATCCTATTGTTCCTGCAATAGTAATTCTTGTTGCCGCCGGTTTATTTGCTAATACAATTTATATAAAGCCAAGAGAGGCTGGATTTGGTCTGATCTTAATGCTTACTGGTGTTCCGATGTGGTATTGGTTTAACAGGAAAAGAAGAAGTCAGGAGCCGGGAGTCAATAACCAGAATTAAAAGGCGCTTCCAATTTTTTGCTTTTAACTTTTGACTTTTTATTTTAGAATCTATGAATAGGAAAGAAAGAAGTCAGGAGTCAGACTTAAAAACTGCTCCAATTTTTTACTTTTAAGTTTTGAGTTTTTACTTTAGAATCTGTAGCCAGCAGCAAGCCCAGGAATAAAACGGCCACCTTCATCCTGGTCTCTTGTATTATGTTCTTTGGTCACTTTTATCTGGTAGCCATATCCAATTGAGGGAGTAGTGAAAAAATGATCGCCGAAAAGAAAATGATAACCCGCTTCGCCAATTGGCGTGAACATCAAGCTTCCAAGATTTGTTTTGCCTTCAAAATTTTCAAATGCAAACAATAATCTTAGACCAATAAAAGGATTGCTACCGCTTGCACTACTTCCAAAACTGTTTCTGAATCCAGCCCACATACCATAACCTTTAAATCCACCATATGCATCTCTTGGTGAAAAATGATAAGTGATACCTACACTGAAGCTGGTTTTGTTATTGAAGTTCTCATATCGAAGTCCGACAATATTGCTCTTGTACCCTCGTCCCATCGGACGCATATACTCCCCACCTAATTCCCATGGGTTCTGTGCTGCGGAAGTTAAGGATAGGGCAAAGATCAGGAGGCATAGAAATAGGTTTTTCATGGTTGTAAAACGTTCCTATTGCTAAATTATTTTCTTAACTAACCAACATAAGTAGCTTAAAATCATCTTTAATGAAAGATCGGGCATTCGTGCCTTTATTGCCTTTAGCAGATCACCAGGGCAATTTGTTATCTGCTGAAATAAGCATCACACCTTGTAGTAAGAGGGCTGGCTTCTTTGTAACAGGATCATTCTCTTTTTCAAGTTCATACCGCAACACAAAGCCATTTCCGGTTGACCATGTCATGTCAATGATAGCAATTCCCTGCTTATTATAACCGCCTTCTTCTATTTTCCAATGGTTGGGTCCCTTATATTTAGTTGCCTCAGAAACCGAACCCTCATAGTAATCAAAAGTGCCGTCACCATTGAATTTATAAAAGCCGTCTTTATTGGTAGTAGTGTTACGAAATTTCCAAATACCAATAATACTTTCATCAATTCCATTCTTTACTACTGAGCCGCCACTATAAACGGTTTTTAGATCGTTTTGCTTATTAATAGCAGCAACAGGGTCGCTGTCAAAATTGAGAGTATCTGTTCTGATCAGCCCCACGCCTTTAGCATAATAAAAGTTGCTGGAGTAGAGGCTTGTTCCAAAAAAGGCGTCTTTTGAAAATCCTCTATAGTTCACCACGATCACATCCTTGTAACTTTTACCATTAGCCGTTGTAGATACATTTTTGGCGATAAGTTTATAACCGCCACTTCCGGCTGAAGAAAAATCTACCCCAGACATAAGAGAAAGAAATTCATTTTTGGCATCATAATTAATTGCGCCCCACTTAGCACCTACAGGGCCGCTGATCAGCAGTGTATCTGTTTGGGTTCTTATAATTACTCCATTTCCATTTACGATCATCAGTTTCTGAATCACAATTCCATTATCGCAGTTGTAATAGTAGGTTCCATCATCACGATTAATGCCTTTATAAATTGCTCCTCCAAAACTTTTTAGCACATCATACTTGCAGATGTCCCAATAACAATTTTTACAATCATCCTCTTTAGTAGTTGAAGTAGTCGTTGCTTTGCCACCTGAAGCTTGATCATTTGAGCTCTTTGAAGCAAGGACAATATGGTTATCATCAATTGTAGTAACCTTAAAAAGATCCTTTGTTGCTTTTGGTATCTCATTCCATAGATCTTGCGCCGTACTCGTACTTGATAAAGTTATTTTACCGGTTCCCTGGTCAAAACTTTGCTTGATTGAACTTATTTTTTTATTCTTCTGAAGACTTTCCTTTAACGAACTAAAACCGGGGTCATCGTATTCGATACCTCCAACAGAAATGCTTATTTGACTTGTTGATTGAGTAATGCCTGTTAAATAACCACACAGCAGTAATGTAAAAAACAATACAAGTTTTTGATTCCCGTATAGATACTTTTTCATCTCTTAAGTTGTTGAGGTTAACAAAATAATTTTGTTTACAACGGCTTGCTGAAGGGATTTGCAAAGGTGTGGATAGGGGTTCCGTAATTTGGCTCTGACTAAAGTTACAAAACCTGGAAAAGGCGGCAAAGAATAGAATGAGTTGTACCATTGCGCTCAATGAGCACTTATAGTCTCCACCTCGGGAATACCCGATAAATGGAGTTCGATATGTTTATGCTTAGCTTTTGTCTTGAACTCATTGATTATTTCCGATACATCATAATCAATATAAACGCTGTGAGCCCCTTCAATATGAACGACTGAATAGTTAGGAATTTTTTCTAACTGATCCTTGATCCTTTTTTTATTGATAAAGCTTACGTTGATCGCCAGGTTAAAAAAATAATGCGTGATATGCCCTTCTGCTTTTGTTTCCAGCGTATAACCGGCTTTGTAGGTGTTTTTAAAAATAAAATAACAGGAATATGCAATGCCGATACCTACTCCAACAAGCAGATCGGTGAATAACATAGCAACAATGGTTACTATGAATGGCATGAACTGTTCTCTTCCCAGTTTATAAACAGCCACGATCATTCGGGGTTTGGCAAGATTATAACCCGTACGAATAAGAATTACTGCAAGGACACAGTAAGGGATCATATTCAGCAATGAAGCTGCAAAAAATACAAGTACTAATAACCAGATGCCATGAAAGATGGCAGAAAGTTTTGTTCTTGCATCAGCCTCGGCATTGGCGGAACTTCTTACAATAACTGCAGTGATTGGTAAGCCACCAAGAATGCCACTAAGAATGTTTCCCGTTCCTTGTGCGATCAGCTCCCGGTTTTGTGGAGTGATGCGGTTATATAGGTCAATTTTATCAATTGCCTCAATGCTTAATAATGTTTCAAGCGTAGCAACAATGCAAATAACAACTGCATTCTTAATTATATCAGTATTGTTGAAAATAGACCTATAGTCGGGAAGTTTTATCTCGGAAAATAAATTCGATGGCAGGTTCACAAATTGTTGCGGTTTTAATGCTAATGAAGGAATGAATTGTTGAAATATAAACGCAAGTAAGGTTCCAAAAACAACAACAAGAAATGATGTAGGGATAAACGGGATCTTTTTAGCCATCGTTTTCTTCCATGCAATCAATAAGGCAAGAGAAGCAATGGCTATTACAATAGCCCCTTTTGAAGTATGATAATAAATATTCTTTACATGACTGAATGCATTTTTCAATGTGATGATATTAAACAATTCTTTTGTCCAGAAGGATGCTTCATCATAACCAAGCATTAAAGGAATTTGTTTTGCAATAAGAATGATGCCAATACCAGCCAGCATTCCTTTAATGACTGCTGACGGAATAAAATGTGTAAACCCGCCAAGCTTGAATGCACCCAGCAATATTTGAATAAGACCAGCAACTGCCACAGCAAGGAAAAATATTTGAAGGCTGCCAAGTTCTGTGATGGCTCCTGCGGAAATAGCTGTAAGTCCAGCGGCCGGCCCGCTGACACTCAAATGTGATTTGCTGATAACGCCAATAACAATTCCACCAATAATTCCGGAAATTAAACCAGAATAAAGTGGTGCACCTGACGCTAAAGAAATACCAAGACAAAGAGGTAACGCAACAAAGAAGACAGTAATGCTGGCTTTAAAATCATGTTTGAGGAATGACAAAAAATAAAATCGTGCATGCCGTTTGATAAGTTCCATTGCTTGCAATTATGTTCAAAGAGTTGCAGACCGCAATGTAATTAATTTATTTTTTGTTTTTATTGATCATACCCCAAGGACCATCATTATCCTTTTTCATGCTTGCCTTCCGAAAATATTTTCCTTATCCTTCAGAATTTATTTATGCGTTTTCTAATTGCTGAATGTCAAACTTTGTCATTTTCATAAACGCTTCAACTACTCTTGGTGCTCTTGCCGGGTCAGACATCAGCTTTCCTAATACTGCAGGTACAATCTGCCAGGATACTCCAAATTTATCATCTAGCCAGCCACATTGATCGTATTTGCCACCCTCGCCTAACTTTTCCCAGTAGTAATCTATTTCAGTTTGGGAATCACATTCTATTACAAACGATGTAGCAGGTGTGAATTTGTATTTTGGTCCGCCGTTCAAAGCCATAAACTTGTTTCCTTTCAACTCAAACGTCACTACAATCGGGTTTTCTGCTGTTATTTTTGCATTGTTAAAAATTGAGCAATAGTGTTCTGCTGCAGCTTTGGCTTGCCCATCAAACCATAAGCAGGGATAAATTTGATTTGTCATAATTTAAATTTTGCTCAAAACTATTCCAGGCAGGAATTTTAAAATAGAACAAACCCGACAAAATCATTTTTAATCTTCTTCACCAAATCGGAGATACTCTTTAGGAGTAATATTAGTAAACTCTCTGAATGACCTGATGAAATGACTTTGGTCCGCATATCCATTTTGAAATGCGATATCCGATAATTTTTGATGTCTTCGATTGTTTAATTGTGTAAACGCCGAATTGAATTGGCAGATACGCCGATAAAGGTTAGGCGCTATACCAATATTTCTTTCGAACATTCTTTGAAAAGTTCTTTCAGTGATATGTAATTCTTTTTGAACAACGACCAGCGATTCTTTTAAGGGATCATTTGCAATTTTGGTTGTTGCATATTTTATTAACGGGCATTCAGTTTTAGCGTTGGTTATTAAACCAAAAATAAAATCATCCAATAAGGAGATCATATCCTCAACAGAGTAGGCGTTCAATAATCTTTCCTGGAGCAGAAGAGATCTTTTTAGGGATAATAAATTCAGGTCAATTGGTTTATCTGTTAATTCCTGTGCTGATACTCCGAAAAGAGATAATAATGTATATGGCTTAAAAAAGTAAGCGATCAGAATAAACTCATCAGTTAAAGTCAGTGATTCAGGTAAAACAGTTTGTCCGAATAGTGTAAGATGGTGTGAATTATCATTCCCAAGTTTCCCTTTTACTGATTTAAAAAGTATTGTAGGGACACCATTTGCGTATAGTGGTAAGATAAATGGAGTAGCAATTTGATCACTTTCAATTACCAGTATTCTATTTACATATCTTGAAATTTTTTCGCCTGGTATGATGTTTCTTGCTTTCACTTCTGTAAAAAGTTCTATTGCTGGTAGTGTATATGAAATATCTGCTAACTCGCAGCTTGCCGCAAGTTCTTGTTCCAAATTTAATTAATTATAAACCAAAATGGGAATAAGAGAAAACTGCTTTATTGCAGAATAGAATTATACCGTCAGTCTATTGGTCGTTCATAAGTCTCGCCATTTTCCAAAAGAATAACACCTTTCGTAGTTTTGAATTTCGTTCTTATAAACGAATTCATCTGATAGTTTAGCTTAAGCTTGACTGAAAAGTGAAGGTGCGATCTTAATACGAAACCTGTGGCACCACTAATGCCAATTTGCTGACCTCTTGAAACATGCCCATGTTTAATTAGTACCCCATTTTTTTGCAGGTGCCAGTAACAACCGAAACTTCCATTGTCGTGTTTTATGATTATATAATTCGCCTTTCTTCCATATTTTGATAACGGCCCCCCTTCATCACTATCATCTTTATAACTGTAAATAATGCCATCTCTTGCCGCATAAACAGGAGTGCCTGTTGGCATATCAAAATCTAAAGCGGCAATATGTGTATGAGAAAATAGTCCTCCATAACCCTGAACAACCCGATACTTAGCTCCCTTCTTAAATGGTAAATCGTATTCGTATTCGTCAATGTTTGCTGTAACGGCAGTGCTTGATGAAAAAAATATAAAAAATCCTATTGCCAATAAAAGAATAACAATAAACAGTGTTTTAGTTACCCTTAAGAAACGTCTCGGTCTTGTCATTGGCAATTGAAAGAAAAGAGTTTTGACCGTAATGCATACAACGACCACGGCTTGCTGCCGGCCGTCGAATTAAAGACTTTTCCGGCCGAGCCCCACTACAAATCCATTTTTATTTAAGGGCGAGGCCAGTAGGGTGCAGGCTGGCAGCAAACCGAGTGTTGGCCGCCGTTTTATCTGTTTCGAATCAATATTCCGCTATTTGGATATCTCAGATCGCTTGCGAACTCTTGCTTCTTATCCGTCTGATACCATTTGCGATATTTCTTGTCGCGAAAATCATAAATACTCCATATCAGATATGGTTGATGAAGTTGGCGTTGCGTTAACCTAACATAGAAAGTAGCTGTCTGATGATCTCCATTTTGTTTGTAAGTGTTATAGGTCAAAAACAGATAAATGCTTTTCGTGCTGTCATGCGTTAGAAGATTAGTCACTTGCTCGGAAAGTTTCAAACTTCCTGGCACATAATCTACCTCATACTTGCTCGATCCTTTTGAACTGTCAAGAGTAACGTGAATGTTAGTGAAACTGCCGAGCTCTATGTTTTCATTTACTTGAATTATCAGGTTGACGTCCTGCCCTGCAGTTGCGTTGTAGATAAAGAACGCTAAAACGATAGAGGTGAATTTGCGCATAATAAAGGTCAAATGGCGGCCAACCCGCAGATTGCCGCAAGTTCTTGTTCCAAATTTAATTAATTATCAACCATAATTGTAATAAAGGAAAACTGTTTTATTGCTGAATAGAATTATCGCCGTACAACAGTGCGACGCAACAAAAGCTTAACAGAAATTTAAAAGCTGGTAACAAAACAAACAGCTGCTTACTTCAAATATTTATCAAACCAATCAACAAAAGTATTTAGTTCAGGCATCATATCATCAGGGTTATGTCGTCCACCTTTTTTAATGACAAAATTATTTGTAACGCCTGCTTCCTTAAGTTTTGCAACAAATGTTTGCGATTGCTGTACAGGCACGGTCATATCTGCATCGCCATGAATGATGAATATTGGCGGGTCATCGGATGAAACAGCATAGATAGGAGAGATCTCTTTACCAATTTTATTTCTTGCAGCTGTATCGGTGACGGGATCATAAGTTAATGTTGCGTTGTTCCAAACCCTGAAATCAAAAGCTCCGTAAACTCTTAACTGTGTTTGTATCGCCCTTTGATTTATCGTAGCAGCGCCGGGGAAGCCCCAGTTAAAAAAATCCGTTGGAGGAAACAAAACAGCTGCAGCCTGCACTCTTGACGAAACCCTGTCAACAGGATCGCTGGCATTTGTATTTATTTTTTCATCAGCAGTTGCAATTATCAGTGAAAGATGTCCGCCGGCCGAAGCTCCTTCAATCCCTATATGATCGGGATCGATACCCAGTTGCTTTGCATTGTATCGTACATATCGTACCGCTCTTTTCAGATCCTCTACCTGGTCAGGAATAGCATATCGTGGCTGCGAGCCCAGCACAACCATAAAAACATTGTATCCTTTGTCAAGGTATTCTCTTTTATAATAAACACCTCTTTCTATCATTGTGAAATTAGAGAACCAACTGCCAGCCTGCACACTGATGATCGCTTTACCATTTGATCTCACTTTTGGTTTTAACTGTGTCATCAGCAATCCCATTCCATCTTTTCTGCCGTAAACAAATTCTTCCTGCGGATAAGTGTTACCCTCCGCTTTTTTTTGAACTGCCGCAAGTAATGGTTTCCAACGTCTATCTGATTGCAAAGCTGCCAGCTCCTTAGCACTCTCAATATTTTTATAATCACTTTGTGTCAGCTTATCATTTTTTGAAAGTATATCGAGTAAATAAAAAGCACTATCGGGTGAATTGGCCAGTGTCCACGAAGAGGCTGCAGATATATACCTGTTGAACGCCGCAGCTGAACCTTGTAATTCTATTCCATCATTATACAAAATGGCAGCGTTTTTAAAATCCTTTAGGTTGTAAAGAGAATCTGCTTTTCTATAAAGCTGGCTCGCATTCTGTGCAATTGAAAAGAGTGTCGTCAGAATGCAGAGAAGAATAAGAATTATATTTCTCATATTGCTTGTATAAGTTGTTGTTTTCATAATCTATGTTGCAGATGGTTTCAGTTGTAAGATAAGATCGATTTGAATGGCGGCGCCGAAAGGTAACTGGCTGACACCGGTTGCTGTCCTGGCATGTTGCCCATTCATTCCGAAAAGTTCAACCAATAGATCTGAAGCCCCATCTAGTACATAGGGTTGCCTCGTGAAATTGGGTGACGAACGGATAAATCCCTGTACTTTAATTACACCGCCGATCAAATCTAAATTTCCTATCTCTTTTTTGATAATAGATAAAATTAATAGAATTGTATCTCTCGCTGCGATCCTGGCATCTTGTTCAGTAACATCAGTTCCCACTTCCCCTGTTAAGTCACTTACTCTCCCTGATACAAAAAGCAAGTCGGTAAAACGTTTACATCCTAAATAATTAGCGACAGAAGGTTTTGGTGGATTTAGTTGCAGGCCAAGTTGTCTGAGTTTATCTTCAACGATGCTCATTGTTATTAGTTTTACAAAAGAAGCTGGTAAATCTTTTATGATCAACCCCCTTGAAAAATTAAAAGATCATACCTCCTGTGTCCATTTATCCCTTTCATCCGGTGAAAATTTCCATGGAGCAAAATTATTTTCGACATTGCTGAACATAGCGTTCCATTCCTGCGGGGCATTGCTTTCTTCCATTACAAGACAACGGCGAAGTTCGAGAATGATCTCAAGAGGCGAGATGGAAACAGGACATTCTTCCACGCAGGCATTACATGTGGTACATGCACGAAGCTCTTCAACGGAAATATAATTATGCAATAGTTTTTTTCCATCGTCTTTAAATTCCTTGTTTGCATTTATATTTCTTCCCACTTCTTCTGCACGATCTCTTGTATCCATCATAATTTTTCTTGGCGATAATGCTTTACCCGTTTGAGTTGCAGGACAAGCAGCAGAGCAACGACCGCATTCAGTGCAACTATACGCATCCATTAAATTTCTCCAACTAAGATCAAAAACATCTTTTGCGCCGAAGTTTGCAGGCGGTGCTGCATCAGTTGGTGCCAACTCCGGTTGCATTGCATATAAAACCTCTTTTTGCACAGCCGGCATGTTCCTCATTTCACCTTTTGGTTCAAGTCTTGCATAGTATGCATTCGGGAAAGCAAGAATAATATGCAGGTGTTTTGAATACGGCAAATAATTTAAAAAAGCAAATATGCCAACGATATGCAGCCACCAGGCGCCTCGTTCAAGTATAATTAAAGTGGAAGCAGAGGTTGAGCTTAAGGGTGAGGAGAAGAATCCGCTAACAACAAAACTTCCGGTATCATGATAATGTTCATTTCCCTGCAACTGCAAAGCTCTATCGGAAGTATTCAAAGTAAGGAACAGCAGCATCAGGATAATCTCTGTTATTAAAATATAATTGGCATCGCTTCTCGGCCAGCCGTCAAGGTCTTTGCTTATGAATCTTTTTAGTTTGATGATATTTCTTCTGACAAGAAAAATGATACAGCCAAGTGTTACAAGTACTGCCAGCACTTCAAATGCGTTTATAAGAAAAGTATAAAAGCCGCCAAGTGGTTTAGCAAATAAACGATGCGTTCCAAAAATTCCATCCAGCACTATTTCAAGCACTTCAATATTAATAATTATAAAACCTGCATAGACAAAAAAATGGAGGACCGCTACCAGCGGATTCTTAAACATTTTCTTTTGTCCAAAAGCTAATAGTAATACATTTTTCCAGCGTTGGCGTTTATTATCGCTGAAGTCTTCATCAAGACCGAGCTTGATATTGCGACTGGTCTCTCTAACTTTTTTTGAAAAAAGCCAGATAGCAATAATTGAAACAAGGACAAATAAAATCTGCTGGAGGATTTGCATGATCAATCAATTACATTTGCTAAATTAAGTGTTTAAAAGTTAAATTATTCAATTGATAAATTGTTATGGCCACCGATAAAAAATATATTCTTAGCAAGGAAGTCGGAGAAAAAAAACTGCGCCGCATGGCTTATGAAATTTTAGAAAATAATATTGATGAAAAAGAGATCATTCTTGCCGGCATAAGAGAAAGTGGGAGTGTGGTGGCAAAAGTGATCCAGCAAATGCTTGCCGAAATATCTTCCATTAAAACAGAACTTATTACAATCACTCTTGATAAAAATGAACCAACAAATGTTTCGTTGAATAAAACATTTGACTTTAACGGGAAAATTATAATCCTGATCGATGATGTTAGCAATAGCGGCAAAACATTGTTGTATGCGTTAAAACCTTTTATTAATTATCATCCAAAGAAAATTCAAACACTGGTATTAGTTGAGCGAACACATACCAGTTTTCCGGTGAGACCTGATTATGTTGGCTTGTCAATCGCAACAACTTTACAGGAACATATTTTTGTGGAAGTTAAAGGAGAAGAAGTAGAAGGAGCTTATTTAAAATAGAACAGAACCACCATTTACAAGATTATTCAGGATTAAGAGAAAATATGGACGTGCATCCAAATTAGTTAGGCTTCCAGATTTCCTCTTAATCCTTGTTCCTAAAATCCTAATAATCGTGGTTCTCACTAGAAATGTATAGCATGTACTTTAAACTTTCCGTTCGATAACTCAAGACTCGGTGCTGGAAATTTGAAAGCATCAAGAACCCCAAGTAAAACTTTCACCCCTTTTTTATTTGTTTTTATTTTACTGAAATTGATATCGGGAGCAAGAAACCATTGCCTGTATCTTTTGATATCGGTCCTATTGACAGGCATACCGGTGTCTTCATCGATCCAAATATTTTGAAACCCGCCGAACATTCCATCGGCACCATAGCCAATAGCTACATTAAGCCAAGTGGGAATATTTGATCCCTGGAAAAATGACCTTAGATTGGCGCTGAGCCAATAGGTTTGTCCGTTATAGTCTTTCAACATTCTTTCGACCCTACTGCTGCCAAACAAATCATCAGATCTTTCATTAAGCATTGGGTCAGAATAACTTTTATAATGAAATGAAAATTTAAATTGAACACGTTGTTCCTCCCATCCAAGCTGCTGGCTGATGAATAATCCGGAACCCAAAATATTAGCAGCCATATCACTCCAGCTCCATCCCCATTTTGCAGAATGGGCATCCAGCAATTCAATAACGGTGAGATAAACGGTACCGCTTAAGCCGCCTATCCAGGTTGCTTTTTTGTTGGAAAGCCCCGCCCATTTCCACATAGCTGTTGATAAACGACCGGTATTATACGCAGCCCATCCATGTCCAACCTTATCCATCTGCAGCCATTCCTTGCTATCGTCGAACGTATGGAAAGAAGTTTTAGGATAATCCTTGTACCAGGTATTACTGAAAATTATCAATGAAGTGCCATATCCTACTACATTTATACCACCAACCAGCCATTGTCTTTTTCTTTTTTGTTCGGGAGTCAAATAATAGTAAGGTGAGCTTATTTCTGTACCTGCAGAAAGACCAGGTTTTATAACCGTATCATTAGACTGGATCAATGCCTTTTCCGGTATATTAAGTTTCGAAGTATCAGTTTGAGCATAAAAACAAAGAGGAAAAAAAATAAAACCCGCGAGCATGCTGAATAGTGAACCGAATGTATAAGAGGTCCTTCGCTGCGCTCTGGATAAACGTGCAACAGACGACGAGTTTTGCACAGGTGCTGGCTTCATTAAACAAAAATACGTTTCCTTTGGCTTTTCAGTTTCTATTGGTAAAATTCAATAACTTTCAATTCTAAATTTAATAAGCATGGAAGCAGTGATACAGGAGAGATCGACCAATTGGCTAACCGGGAATTTTGACGCAGCAACTAAAGAAGCGATAAAAAAAATGCAGGCCGAAAATCCAAAGGAGCTGGCAGAGTCATTTTATCGCAATCTTGAATTCGGAACCGGTGGCTTGCGAGGAATAATGGGTGTAGGTACGAACAGGATGAATAAATATACCGTTGGAATGGCAACCCAGGGTTTCGCAAATTATCTGAATCAAACTTATCCGGGCGGACCGGTTCGTGTCGCTATTGCACATGACTGCAGGAACAACAGCCGTTTTTTTGCGGAAACAACTGCCAATGTTTTTGCTGCTAATGGTATAAAAGTTTTTTTGTTTCAAGCATTGCGTCCAACGCCGGAGCTTTCGTTTGCTATTCGTCATCTTGGCTGCCAGGGCGGTGTTGTGTGCACCGCATCACATAATCCAAAAGAGTATAATGGGTATAAAGCATATTGGAATGATGGCGGACAGTTAGTGCCGCCTCATGACAAAAATGTAATTAAAGAAGTGGAGAAGATCGCATCAGTGGATGAGGTGAAATGGAGTGGAGGCGAAGCAAACATCACGATCGTTGGACAAGAAATGGATGAAGAATATATTGAAATGGTGAAGAGTTTAAGTGTATATCCTGAAGTGATAGAAAAGCAACATGATCTAAAAATTGTTTACACCCCCATACACGGCACAGGTATTACAATGGTGCCACAGGTATTGAAACGTTTTGGATTTACCAATGTTCATATCGTCGAAGAACAAAGTAATATCAGTGGCGATTTCCCAACGGTTGTTTATCCTAATCCTGAAGAAGGTGAAGCGATGAGTATCGGCATGAAGAAAGCAAAGGAACTGGATGCAGATATTTTATTGGGAACAGATCCTGACAGTGATCGTGTTGGCATTGGGGTGAAAGATCATCATGGAAATTGGGTGCTGGTAAACGGTAATCAAACAGCGGTACTTGCTTTTAATTATATGATCGAAGCAAGAAAAGCAAAGGGAATTGCTAAGCCGAATGATATGGTGGTGAAAACAATTGTGACAACAGAACTGATCGATGAAATTGCAAAAGGAAATAATATTACCTGTTATAATGTTCTTACTGGTTTTAAATGGATAGCTGAATTAATAAGAGAAAAAGAAGGAAAGGAGAATTATGTGGTAGGTGGTGAAGAGAGCTATGGTTTAATGATCGGCGATAAAGTAAGAGATAAAGATGCCATCAGCGCTGTTGCATTGCTATGTGAAATGGCAGCTTATGAAAAAAATAAAGGAAGAAGTTTATATGATAAGCTGATAGATCTCTATGTTCAATACAGTTTTTATAAAGAACATCTTATTTCAATTACTAAAAAAGGAATGGACGGCCAGCAACAGATAGCCGATATGATGGCGGGTTTCAGAAACAAGCCGCCAAAAACTCTCGCAGGTTCTGATGTTGTACAGTTGTTAGACTATGAATTAAGAAAAGGAAAGAACTTAAAAACAGGAGAGGAGTGGTCAATAAAACTTCCTAAATCAAATGTGCTGCAATTTGTACTGGCTGATGGCAGCAAGATCAGCGCAAGACCAAGCGGTACTGAGCCTAAAATAAAATTCTACTTTAGTATATATACAAAACTCAAAAGTGCAGCTGAGTTTGATAAAACGAATGCCGCTTTAGACGAAAAGATAAAAGCGATCATTAATGATATGAAACTTTAGAATTGTTTTTATTTTTGAGCATCCGATTAAACACTTTTTAGTCACAACCATTATAACCTTTACCGCCATGCAAGAGAGAGATAGAATTATAACCGTTGTAATTGTTGTTGCAATCTACAACCTCGTTGACCAGTTCCTGATAAGAAAACAACCAGGTATAACTGATATATCTGTTATTATTTCAATTGTCATCGCCATTGTTCTTTATCTTGCCTTAATATATTTCTTTGGCAAAAAGCACGTCAATTAAGAATGAATGTAAACAACCTGTTCAGACCCACTTATTCCATTGCGGCGCTTCGGATGATGATGGGTATTGTTTTTATTCTTCATGGCGGAGTAAGAGTTTATAACAATACACTTCCCGGTTTTGGCGATTTTTTGCATGGCAAAGGCTTCCCATTCGGCTTTTACCTGGCGTGGGCCGTCACTTTATTTGAATTGGTGGGTGGTGTATTAATATTCTTCCGTTATTTTGTAAGGATCTTTTGCATTGGCGAAATAATAATTCTCATAATAGGCATTATCACAGTCCACCAGGAAAATCGTTGGTTTGCACTTGGAGATTCTTTAAACGGAGCTGAGTATAGCCTCGTACTAATTACTATACTTACGGCAATTTTTATTGCTGAGAGAAAAGCAGCAAGAAATATCACACCTCTTTTATAAGTTTATTTTTTATCCGGTAGTGCAAAAGCAACATAAGCATCGCCCGATCTTGTTTTTAATTTTCCGCCACCACAGGCAATAACTAAAAATTGTTTGCCATTCACTTCATAAACTGATGGTGTAGCAAAACCCGGGGCCGGCAATTTATATTCCCATAATAATTTTCCATTGTATTTATTATAGGCTCTTATCATTGCATCTCTTGATGCTGCGATAAATAATAAGCCACCGGCAGTTACTACCGGGCCGCCGTAATTTTCAGTTCCTGTTGGCAGAATTCCTTTTTCTTTTAATTCGGGATATTCACCCAATGGATTTTTCCAAATTAGTTCACCTGAATTTAAATTGATAGCACTGATAGTTCCCCATGGTGGCGCAACAGCCGGATAACCTTCTTTGGTTAAAAATTTATTATAGCCCGTAGAGCTATAAGGCAATTTGTAATATTGGTTTTCAACTTTTGGAGGCCCCGTAAATTTTTTATCCTGTTCTGAATTAAGAAGAAGAACAAAAGATCCAATAGCTTTCTTTTCTTCTTTGCTTAATTGATTCAGCGCTGGCATCATTCTGCGGCCTGTTGTGATCAATTGCATAAATGAATCAACCGTATATTTTTTTTCAACACCAATCAACGTTGGAAAATTTCCGCCGCCCTGCATCTGCGGTCCATGGCAAGCCATGCAGGTAGCTGCATATAATCGTTTACCGGCTTCGAGGTTAGTTTCATTCTTCTTTGAAGTAGTATCTACATCTTTCATTGTTAATACCCATGGCAACTCACTTGCATTGACATACATAATGCTTGTTTCAGGATCAAATGCAGGGCCGCCCCACTCAGCCCCACCATCAAAACCGGGAAATATTATAGTGCCTTGTTTGGAAGGTGGAGTGAAAATAAATCCTGTTTTGTAAGTAGCTAACCTTGCTTTAATATCATTGTAAGATGAATCAGGAACAAGTGTATTAAGATCCTTTTCTGTCAATGCCTGCCTTGCAAATGGTTTTGGAAATGTAGGCCAGGGTTGAGTAGGAGAAAGTTTTTCACCATTCAATTCAGTTTCGGTAGGTACTTGTCTTTCCTCAATTGGGTAAACAGGTTTACCGGTTGCTCTTTCAAATAAAAAAATGAACCCAGATTTAGTTGCTTGTGCGACTGCTTCAATTTTCTTTCCATCCTTTTCAATGTTAACGACCATTGGTGCTGTCGGTAGATCCCTATCCCAAACATCATGATGCACTGTTTGAAAATGCCAGATGCGTTTCCCGGTAGTCGCATCCAATGCAAGTACACAATTAGCGAAAAGATTTTGACCACTTCTTTTGCCTCCATAAAAATCATACGAGGCAGAACCTGTTGGAGCAAACAGTATTCCTTTTTCTTCATCAAGACTAAATCCGGCCCATGCATTGGCGCCACCAATATTTTTATAAGCATCTTTATCATCCCATGTTTCATAACCTACCTCACCAGGTTGAGGAATGGTATGAAATATCCAGCGCAGTTTTCCCGTATGCACATCATAAGCCCGTATATGGCCGGGAGCAGCAGCAGCTTCTTCAGCCACACGACTTCCGAGTATGATCATGTCTTTGTATATGATGCCGGGAGTTGTGGTAGCTACATACAAATCTTTTATATCAGCTCCCAGGTCATTGTGGAGATCAATTTTTCCTTTATCACCAAACGATTCAACAGGCTTGCCGTTATTTGCATCAATGCAATAGAGATTTGAACTGGCAGCATAAAAAATTCGTTTATCGTTTTCACCGGATGAATAATAGGTTACACCGCGACAAACATTCATTGAGAAATAACCAATGCCTTTTATATTGGTAGTGTCTACAGGGTCAAAGATCCATTTCTTTTCACCCGTAGCAGCATTCAATGCAAATAGTTTAAGTTTTGGTGAAACGCCAAATAAGATGCCATCTACAACAATTGCATTTGTTTGGATCTGCGTGGCCCTGTCGCTATCGCCTGTATGAAACTCCCACGCAACCTGTAACTGGTTTACATTGCTGGTATCAATTTGTCTTAAAGAAGAATAATGAATATTGTCTTTACTGCCGCCGTAATTATTCCAGGTATTATATTTTTTTTCAGGCTGAGAACATGACACAATTAAAAAAAGAATCAAAAGACCTAAACCAGCTTTCATTAAATAATTTTTGATAAGTTATCTATTTGCTTCAATCACCCATGCCTGTAATGGGCTCTTCACTTGTTCTCCAAATTTTGCAGCAAGTTCCTTCGCTATTTGATCTTCAATGATATTAATTAATGAAGGATCTTTTTCTGTAATAATTAAATAGATCGGGTTGCCTTCAACTATCCCTTTTGTAAGTTGAGTGGCAGAGGAGCTTATACCCTCTTTTTTTACCAACGATACTTTTACATCTTTAAATTCTGCTGCTTCAGTCAAACTCCTTAGCTCTTTTTCATTGTGCATTGAATAAGGAATATCGTAAAAGACAGGGAGGTCATCTCCTAAAAAGCTTTCAATTATTTTTCTTGCTTTATAAATTGCGGGAACAGCTTCAGGCTTATCCCACGTGCTAAAAATTAATTTCCCTTTAGGTTTCAATACACGATACGCTTCATTCAATCCTTTTTGTTTATCAGGGAAAAACATGATGCCGAATTGCATCACAACAAGATCAAAGGATCTATCGACAAACGGAAGATCCATTGCATTGGCCTGCATCCATTTTATCTTATTGCTTCTTACTTTCTCCTTAGCCACTTCAATCATGTCTGGATTTAAGTCAGTGGCAACAAGGCTATTAAATTTTACCGATTTTGCTAAATGAGCTGTTACTCTCCCTGTACCACAGGCAATTTCAAGGATATCATCATATTTTTTGTGCTGCAAACGGAAAATAAGATCAAGTGCATAAGGTTCGAAAAGAAATGGGCCAAGAAAATTTTCATAGTTTGCAGGAATCGATCCTGTAAAAGCAGTTGTTTTCCCCATTGTCAAAAATTATAATAGGCTAAAGCCCATTTCGGGTTTATATCAATTTACCCCGGTCTAAAGACCGGGGCTATTTATTAAAACCATTTTACTCAAGAACTTTCTCTGTGATTTTTCCGCTCTTTTTATTTTTCAAAATAACCTTCTTAGCGCCATAGTGAGTCATTTCTTCTTTCACTAAATAGTTTTCTTTATCGTATTCGGTTAAATGGCTTTCTTTGGTTACTCCGGTTCTTCCTCGCCAGATATCAAGTTTCACTACTTCCCATTGTTTTGTTTTTGCAGAACGATAAGCTGCGTCCACAATACAATTGACCACATAACCATCATAAAATGTTTCTTTTGGCGCTTTATTTTTTTCCATTGCATTGAACATATCCATGAACATGTGATTATAACCAAGTTCATTTAATTCATCTCCGACCGGGAATAGCCAACCAGTATTGCTTTCTGCTTTCTCAGAAACATAATCTGCGCCCTTACCTGTTGTGAACATTTCAAACCCTGTACGTAAAAAACTATTTATCCAAATGGTTCCTTCTGTTCCCATCACCTCATCACGAAGATCCAAACCACCGCGGAATGTCCAGCTTACTTCAAACTGGCCAATTGCCCCATTCTCATATTTCACCAAACCAATTGCATGATCTTCTGCATCGATCGGTTTTACTTGTGTATCGGCCCAGCACATTACTTCAACAGGCTTTATATCTTTTCCAATATAGCTTCTTGTGATTTCCACGCAATGACAACCAAGATCAAGAATGCAGCCACCGCCTGCTTGTTCAATGTCCCAAAACCAATCACTATGCGGACCGGGGTGTGTTTCTCTTGATTTAGCCCAAAGAATTCTTCCTAGTGCACCATTCTTTACACTTTCAAATGCTTTTAAAAATTTAGGTGTATAAACAAGATCTTCCAAATAACCATTGAAGATGCCAGCTTTTTCTACCGCTTCAAGCATTCGTTTTGCCTCTTCTGCATTTCTTCCTAATGGCTTTGTTGTGATGACCGCTTTCTTGTGTTTACAACAAAGCATCACCGCCGCTTCATGTAAGTTGTTTGGCAAAGAAATACAAACCACATCCACATTCGGATGAGCGATCGATTCTTCCATATTCAATGTCCAGTGTTCACAATTATAATCCTGGGCAAACTTTTTTGCTGATTCCTCACGGCGTGAATAAACACTTACCACTTTGTCTTTACTGCGATAACCTTGCAGCGCATCAGCATAAAACCTGCCGATAAACCCTGAGCCAAGCATTGCAATTCTTTTCATAATCTTTCAGTTTGTTGTTTGTTGTTTGAAATCCTTTTGATGAACAAAATAACTGGTTATTGGCAGCAATTTTGTCGTTTTAGAAATGGGCCAAAAAGGTACGAATGAAATACGATGTTGAAAAAATTTTCAAAGCAGTTATCTTCACATTTTTATGAGACCAACTGAAGATACATACAGGCATAAAGGGCTAAGGAAAAAGTTAAGAGATGTTATTCGAAATAAGGGCATCACTGATGAAAAAATACTGGAAGCAGTCAATAAAATTCCCCGCCATTTTTTTCTTGACTCCGCATTTGATGATGTGGCTTACGAAGACAGGGCTTTTCCAATAGGAGAGGGACAAACGATCTCACAACCTTATACAGTCGCTTATCAGACATGGTTGCTGCAGGTAAAGCCTTTTGAAAAAGTTTTGGAGATCGGAACCGGCAGCGCTTACCAGGCATGTGTCCTGGCTGAATTAGGAGTACAGGTTTATACAATTGAACGGCAAAAAAAACTATTCGACCTAAATAAAGCTTTTTCTCATTTAAAGAAATACCCCAATATCAAATTTTTTTACGGCGATGGTTATGAAGGTTTGCCCACTTATGCGCCATTTGATAAAGTGCTGATTACTGCGGCAGCCCCTGAAATTCCACAAAAATTAATTGACCAGCTAAAACCAGGGGGTATGATGGTATTGCCACTTGGTGCTGGTGATGTGCAACAAATGAAACGTGTTACCAAACTTGAAAGAGGTGCGATCAAAGAAGAAGTTTTTGATAACTTTTCTTTTGTGCCAATGATTGAGGGGAAGAAATAGATTTAAAGATTGAAGTCAACGACCGAGGCTTGCTGCAGTGCTGGAATTTTATACCCGTCAGCCGAGAGCAAAAGCCGGTCAATGATTTTATGCTGAAGTTAATACAAATGTTCAAAAGAATTACGTCTGCCGGAACCGAAGCCCATTAAAGGTTTGCCGCTGATTGTTGTTCCGTCTGCCAGCATTGCGGCAAACCTGATGTTGGCAGTGGTTTTAGTCACGAGTTATCTCCTACTATAAATTGTCAAGTCGCAACTTAATGCAATAACAAATGTGTCACCTGTATCAGAAAAACCAAACGCTCTTAACTCGCAAGCTCCGTCTTTGCCTACTAACAATTTCTCTTCTTTGTCTGGCGATAATAAATAAATTCTTTTAACTAAATATTTTTCAAAAGGCTTGTCGTCTGGCTCAGGTTCTGTTGCTATTAATGTCCACCCATCTTGAGTTGTCTTTGATAAGCTGTCATCGCCATAAAGACCACAGGTTGTAATCTCAATATTTTCTAAAACGTCAAACCCAATAATTGAATTTGTTTTTTGATTGAATTTGTCCCACCAATTTGTATCGTCGTTTTGTCTTGCAATTTTCTCGCCTGTCTTGCAATTAAAAATCCCTTGTCCTTGGCTTGATAAAACAATTACAAAATCTTGTTTAGGTGCATATCCGATGTTTTCAAGTCCACCGATAGCAAAAGTATTCTTATGTGTCCACATGAAGGTTGTCTGAAAATTACTGCCAACACGTAAATTTATGGCACTCCTTTCGGGAATTCAAGAAAACTGGTTATTGATTTTTAAAGTTTTTCTCTTCGCCATTTCAATTGTTGTAGCGACAATACAGCTTTGCGATTTGCTCTTCGCCATCTTCATTGCAGATAGCTTTCGTACTTTAGAAGAAGCTAATTGCATAATTCAATTCTCACACAAACTGCTCTAACAATTCAATTCTTTTTTCGATCGGAGGATGTGTTGCAAATAAATTATCCCATGAACCGGATTTACGGTTTGATACTTGTGGATTATCAATAAACAATTGTGCTAGGTCACGATTTTCTACAGCTTCAATATATGGATCTACAGAAATTTTTTTTAAGGCGCTGGCAAGTGCATAAGGTTTTCTTGTCATATCAGCCGCACCCGCATCAGCTAAGTATTCTCTTTTTCTGCTAATACCAAAACGAAGGAACATAGAGATCAAATAAGCAATAGCGGTAACTACAATTGCAACAAGAATGATAACACCGCCTCCTTTGCTATCCTTTTTGCCACGTCCTGCAAACCGAAGACTGCGGAAAGCTACTTCAGCAAGAAAAGCAAATATGCCGACAAAGATGATCGAGATAATTAAAACCCTTACATCACGATTGCGGATATGAGAGAGTTCATGAGCGATCACACCTTCCAGTTCTTCATCATTCAGTTTATCAATTATGCCTCTTGATAAAGTAACCGAATAACTCTTTTCATCAATGCCGCTGGCAAATGCATTTAACGAACCATCTTCAATGATATTTATCTTCGGCATCTTCATGCCTTTTGAAATGCAAAGATTTTCAACAAGATTGTAAACTCTTTTATTTTCTTTTCTTTCCAATGGTTTTGCTCCTGTAGCCAAACGAATAAACGCTGCATGACCGGCCCATGCGATCAAAAACCAAATGCCCACGGCTATAAGAATAAAAGGAACAACAGAAAGAAACATGGAGTTGTGGTCAATAGAAGTTGGATAGTTATCAGCTGGATATTCCGAAGCGTTATCTTTTGCTATAAAATAAATGATGATATAAAACATTCCCAGCAATAAAGCGGGGAATGCAATTAACAAAAGGAATGAGTTAATATTATTTCTTTGGATCTGTTGGTGAAGTCCGGTGTATTTCATCAAAATCTGAAATCGTAAATCTAAAATTTAATTGTTGGCGGTTCTTCCATTCTTGTTCTTGCTTCAGTACCAAGATCAAACATGATCTCACGTTTAAAACCAAAATTGTTTGCGATAAGGTTAGAAGGAAAAGTTTCCACTGCATTGTTGTATTCGGTAGTGGCGCCATTAAAGAATCTTCTGGAAGCGGCCAGTTTATTTTCAATATCACTTAGTTCTTCCTGCAACTGTAAAAAATTCTGATTTGCTTTCAGATCGGGATAAGCTTCCATCTGCACACGCAATCCCTGTAAGGCCGAAGTCAATTGTTGCTCAGCCACAATTTTATCATCGATCGTTCTTGCAGCCATGGCTGCCGATCTTGCTTCAGTCACCTGGGTAAGCACTCCGCGTTCATGACTGGCATATCCTTTTACGGTTTCTACTATTTGGGGGACGAGATCATGCCGTTGACGAAGCTGTACATCTATATCTGCAAATGCATTTTGTCTTCGGTTGCGTAAACTTACAAGACGGTTATAAAGACTTACCATCCATAGAACAATGATAAATATTACTACAAGGAAAATTATAAATGGCATATTGATTTATTTGAAAATAAAAGTAATGAAAAAGAACAGACCTGATTACTTTATTCTTTTATCCTATTTTGAAGAATGCACGATTGGCAGATTCACGGTGTTTACAGGTCCAATGCCAGTTATATCCATTAAAGTATTTTCAGTGAACCATTCAAAATGGACCTGCCTGGTCGGTATAATAATAAAACTCCCAGGACCATAAACTTTTGTCACAACTGCAGAGTCATTATTATTAGTTAAAACAAGATTAAAAGAACCTGATATCACAGTTATGTTCAAATCACCGTTATGTGAATGGGGATTTGATCTGTATCCTGGCGGGAAATAAGAACGTTCAACAAATAAACCCGGTAGTTCCCTTCGGCTTACAAGAAAAATATTTCTTCTCCCGGTTGATAATAATGTGTCTGGCGATTCAGGTATTGTCATTTGAGCCGTAGTTTGTGGCTTTGCTTCAAGGCCTGTTGCTTGTTTTTTTTCGTCACACGAGATCATTAATGATGTCGCAAGCACCACAGAAATGAGAAATTGGCGTTTCATAAAAAGTAATTGAAGTGAAATAAATAAAGAACTCAAATACCCATCCTCTTAAAATTATCAACAAATAAGCAGCCACAGGATGATTATTATCATGCCGCCCAATGAATTGCCTGTTTTTTTCTTATTTTCCCGAAATATTTATCGTTTATGAGAATTGCGCCTTTTCTTATCTCTGCGATTATTACTAGCGGGCTGATTTATGCGCTTAATAAAAAATGGGGAAGTGTTCCGCCGATTGGTAAGTTTTTAAGTCCGCAGTTTGGTGTTTGGCAAAATGCCGAGTCAGCTAATAATGATTTTACAGCAGATCTAAAATTTGCAGGATTAAAGGACAAAGCAGAAATATATTTTGATGACAGGCTGGTGCCGCATGTATTTACTCAAAATGATGAAGACGCCTATTTTGTGCAAGGATATATGCATGCAAAATTCAGGCTATGGCAAATGGAGTTCCAGGCAAAAGCAGCAGCAGGAAGATTGAGTGAAATACTTGGCGCCGGAAAAGATTCGGCGATCTTGAATTTTGACAGGAATATGCGTCGGCTTGGAATGGTGTATGCTGCAAAAAGATCAGTTGAAGAAACAGAGAAAGATCCTGAATCAAAATCAGCATGTGATTCCTATACAGCCGGCGTAAATGCTTACATAGAAAATCTGAAAGAAAGTGAATTGCCTTTAGAATATAAGCTGCTTGATTATAAACCTGAAAAATGGAATAACCTCAAGATCGCTTTATTCCTGAAATACATGAGTCTTGATCTTGCCGGTCCGGAGAATGATATGGAATACACAAACGCAAAAACAGTTTTTGATGCAAATGATTTTGATAAACTTTATCCGATCACCCAAGATTCACTTGATCCTATTGTTCCAAAAGGAACTGTTTTCCCTGAACCTTCTGTAAAAGTTGTAGCGCCTGCTAATGCTGATTCCATTTTTTCTTCATCGAAAAATAGCACTGTAATAAATGAAATAAAACCTGATAAGGATAATGGAAGTAATAACTGGGCTGTTGCCGGTTCAAAAACGCAGAGCGGTGCACCAATACTTTGTAATGACCCGCACCTGAGTTTGAATATGCCTTCGTTGTGGTACGAGATGCAATTGCATACTCCCAATTTCAATTCTTATGGTGCATCATTTCCGGGGGCGCCATGTATTATTATCGGCTTTAATGATAGTTGTGCATGGGGTTTTACAAATGCAATGAGAGATGTAAGAGATTATTATGAAATAAAATTTAAAGATGACAGCAAGCAGGAATATTGGTTCAATAACGAATGGAAACGGGCAGAGTTGCATATCGATACTTTTAGAGTTGCAGGACAAAAAGATTTTTATGACACAGTGGCCTATACAATTTTTGGCCCGGTGATGTATGATAAATCATATACTGGCAAAAGAGCCACCAATGATAAATATTATGCTGTAAGATGGAAAGCACATGATCCATCAAATGAAATGATGATCTTTTACAAACTGAACCGTGCAAAAAATCTTGATGACTATAAGGCGGCCTTGCCATATTTATCTTGTCCCGGGCAAAATTGTTTGTTTGCGGATAAACGTGGTGATATTGCCATCTGGCAACAAGCGGTATTTCCTGCAAAATGGAAAAGGCAAGGTGATTTTGTAATGCCAGGCACTGATAGCAGTTATATGTGGCAAGGATATATACCAATGGAAGAAAACCCGCATGTAATTAATCCTGAAAGGGGATTTGTAAGTAGCGCCAATCAATTACCCGTTGATACAACTTATCCTTATTACATTGGTGGACGTCATGATCTGTATCGTGGCTATCTTATCAATCGCTATCTGCGAAACATGAACAGCATTACACCTGCCGATATGCAAGGACTACAAACGGAAAACTACAATGTGCTTGCAGAGTTTGCATTGCCCATACTTTTAAAGAACACAGATGAATCAAAATTAAATAGTGACGAGAAAAAATTTTTATATCTAGTTAAAAGCTGGAATAAAAGAAATGATCCCGGAGAAAAGGGGGTTGCGATTTTTAGTAATTGGCTAGATAGCCTGGAAGTCGAAATTTATTTCGATGAGCTTTCTAAAGTCGCTAAGCCTTTCACCTGGCCCGAGTCATATACAATGGTAGAAGCGTTGTTAAAAGATTCTGCTTGTTCATTTATTGATAATATAAATACACCCAACCAGGAAACAACATCTGATGTAGTGATGGCTGCCTTTAAAAAAGCGGTACCCATTTTATCAAAAGCCGAAGCAGATAATAAACTAGAATGGTCAAAATATAAAGATGCAGGTGTGCGGCACTTACTTCGTTTGCCAGCCTTAAGCAGGTTTCATCTTGTTGTGGGTGGCGGCAGGAATATTATTAATGCAACAAAAGATTTTCATGGGCCAAGCTGGAGAATGATCGTTCAATTAACTGATAAGATAGAAGCGTATGGCGTTTATCCCGGAGGGCAAAGTGGTAATCCCGGCAGTAAGTATTATGATTCGTTCGTTGATAAATGGGCCGATGGCAAATATTATTCACTTTGGTTTATGCATCCCAGTGACAAGGGTGATAAGAAAGCCAGGTGGAAAATGTCGCTTGACAAACTCTGAAACTCTCGATATGAAATTTTTTAATTCTTTTTTATTGACCGCTTTGTTAAGTTTTATTGCCGGTATTTATATTTCGTACTGGTGGTTCTTTGCGATAGTTGCTTTTTTAATAGCGGTACTGATCCATCAAAGAGGATTCAAAGCATTTTTTGCTGGATTTTTAGCATTATTCATTCTTTGGTTTGTATTAGCTTTCTGGATGGATTTCGCAAATGAAGGAGTGCTTTCTGTAAAAATTGCATCAATATTACCATTAGGCGGATCAAAATGGGTACTGATGATCGTAACAGGGTTTATTGGCGGATTGATAGCAGGATTTGCAGCGCTTAGTGGCAGTTATCTCCGTTCGACAAGTCCAAAAAAATAATTCTGATGACCAGATCTATGAAAATAATTTTTCAACTTATAGGTTTTGCTTTAATAACTGCATCTTCATTTTCTCAAACAGTTTCTGGTATTGTAAAAGATGATAAAGGCAATCCGATGCCAAACGCGTCTGTTTTGATAAAAGATAAAAAGGGCGGCACAGTATGCAATGTTGAGGGAAAATATTTTTTAAATCTTTCTCCCGGCGATTATACACTGATCGCTCAGCATGTGGGTTATAAACGGGACCTAAGAAATATTAAGGTTGAAGACAAGGACATCAAGCTTGATTTTGTACTTAGCGTTGTTGATTTTACAATGGAAGAGGTTGTTGTTCGGTCAGGGGAAAACCCGGCTAATGAGATAATCAAAAACACTATTCGCATGCGGCCAGTGTATCAAAAACAACTGGATAAATTTATTTGCGAGGTTTACACAAAGGGACAAATGAGGTTGCGTGACTATCCAAAAAAAGTTTTTGGTCAGAAAGTCGACTTTAGTGATGGCGATACCAGTAAAAATAAAATCATCTATCTATCGGAGACAATTTCTACATATTCAGTACGTAAACCGAATGATAGAAAAATAGAAGTTCATTCGTCCAGAGTAAGTGGCGAGAGTGATAGCTATGGCCTGGCTGCACCCCAGTTTTATTCAATGTATGATAATAATGTGCAGATCGGTACTAGTCTTAATCCCCGTGGGTTTATTTCCCCAATCTCTGATAATGCCACCAATTACTATAAATACAAATATGCAGGTGCCTTTTTTGAAGATGGTAAACAAATAAGCAAAATAATCGTAACACCCAAGAGAAAATATGAACCTCTTTTTTCCGGTTACATAAACATCGTGGAAAATGAATGGCGCATCCATTCATTGAAATTGGAACTAAGAAAAGTAAATCAAATGGAATTCCTGGATTCGTTGATCCTTGAACAATTATATATTCCGTATAGTGATAGTTTGTGGGTCTTACATAACCAGGCCATTTATCCATATATAAAAATTCTTGGGATAGATGTTTACGGAAGCTTTGTAAATGTTTATTCCAAATTCGATCCAGACCCTGATTTCAAAAAAAATTATTTTGACAATACTGTTTTAAAGTATACCGACAGCTCTAACAGGAAGACTCCATCGTATTGGGATGATGCACGACCCCTGAAGCTGCTTGATGAAGAAACGCTGGATTATCGCAAAAAAGATAGTATTGAACAATTAAGTAAGAACCCTGCTTACCTGGATTCAGTTGACCGGGTTAAGAATAAGCTGAAAGTAATGGGTATTTTGCTTACAGGGCAAACGATCAATAAAGAAAAAAAGAATGCATCATATTATTTCCGCCCGATAACTGACCAAGTGAATTATAATATCGTGGAAGGTTTGACTTTGAATCTCTCGTGTACATATACAAAGAAGCTTGACTCTACTGTTGGCAGAAGATCTATCCGCATAACGCCGACAATACGATATGGATTTACTAACAGACATTTTAATGCATGGTTAAGTACTTCTTATATTTTCGGAAAAAAATATGTTACTTCTATTAATCTTTCCGGCGGCAAGAGAGTTTTCCAGTTTAATAATGCAAGTCCGATAGGCGCAAGGAGCAATACACTAGCGGCTTTATTAGGTGGAAAAAACCTGATGAAGCTTTATGAAGCGTGGTATCTCCGTGCATCGTATGTAAAAGGGATCGGAGAGGGCTTTACCTGGAGCGCCGGATTTGAATACCAGAGCAGGATGCCGTTGGATAACACGACCGATTATTCTTTTGTCAAAGATGAAAAGAAGGAATTTACACCAAACTACCCAACAGAACTATCAAATGAAAACATTATGCCACACCAGGCTCTTAGTTTGAATTTCGGACTTACCTGGCAGCCTGGCGCCCGGTATATTGAATTACCCGGACAAAAAATCAATATTGGTTCTAAATGGCCGACAATGACCGTAGGTTATAGTCGCACATTCGATGAGGTCTTTGGGAGCGATGTGAATTATAGCAAATGGCGTTTTGCATTAACTGATATTATTCGTTTCAAACTGGCGGGGCAGTTTAATTACAGGATAGGCATGGGAGGTTTTATCCACAACGAAAAAACGCAGATCCCGGATTACCAACATTTCAATGGTAATCTTTCGCATATAGCCACTGAATATCTTAACAGCTTTCAACTTTTGCCCATCTACGAGTTTAGCAACATTTCCAAATTTTATGTGCTGGCACATATTGAGCATCACTTCAATGGATTCCTTACAAATAAAATACCCGGCTTCAGGAAGCTGAACTGGTACCTGGTAAGTGGTCTCAGCACATTCCATTATGAAAAAACAGATTACCTGGAATATTTTGTGGGGCTTGAAAACATTCTCAAAAATTTTCGCGTAGATTATTACTGGGGGCGGAAGGATGCTAAAAAGTTTGATAATAATTTCCGAATCGGATTTTCAAAAAAATTTGGTGTGGGCCGTCGGAGTGATGATTAAATCTTGGTTTAATTAATCTTCCTGTTTTATCTTTGCTGCGCTTTAGAATTTTGCCCAACCTGCAATTGGGATTCTGAGCAATTAGGATTAAAATTCAAAAAAGATGGCAGCATTACACAACCGCATCTCCCGCAAGGAGCTGAAAGAACGCATTAAGAACGATCCCACGCCACGCATTACCATTTCGTTTTATTGCTATTTTAAAATTGACGATCCTGCTCAATTCAGAAATGATCTTTACCGCCAATTAAAAGAATCAGGAGTGTTAGGAAGAATCTATGTCGCTTCCGAAGGCATCAATGCGCAGATCAGTTTGCCCACTGCAAATCTTGAATCATTCAGGTCTTATGTCTATTCAATAGAATCATTGAATGGACTTCGTCTTAATGTTGCGGTTGATGATGACGGCAAAAGTTTTTATGTGCTGGATATAAAAGTTCGAAATAAAATTGTTGCTGATGGCATTAATGACCCTGCTTTTGATATGGCAAACAGGGGTCGATATGTAAATGCTGAACAATTTAACCAACTGACCAATGATCCAGATACGATCGTGATCGATATGAGAAACCATTATGAATTTGAGGTCGGCCATTTTGAAAATGCGATCGAGATCCCTTCTGATACATTTCGCGAGCAACTACCAATGGCTGTTGATATGATGCAAGAGAATAAAGACAAAAACATTATCATGTATTGCACAGGTGGTATCCGTTGTGAAAAAGCATCCGCCTACATGAAGCATAGCGGCTTTAAAAATGTTTTTCATTTGGAAGGCGGTATTATCAATTATGTAAATGAGGCAAAAGAAAAGAAGCTTGATATAAAATTTCATGGAAAGAATTTTGTGTTTGATCAAAGGCTGGGAGAGAGGGTAACAGAAGAAATTATTTCACAATGTCATCAATGCGGGAAACCGGCAGATACACATGTGAACTGTGTAAATGATGCTTGTCACCTTTTATTTATACAATGTGATGAATGTAAAAAGAAATATGAAGGAACCTGCAGCAAAGAATGCCAGGATTTTATTCATTTACCGGAACAAGAACAGAAGAAATTAAGAAGTGGAATTGATAAAGGAAGAAATGTTTTTAATAAATCGAAGCAGCATAAACAGCGGATGCATGATTTGAGAAATGTTGAAAAATAAGAAAGTTTCATTGGCGACACTATAATGAATAACGAGTGGCAAATATTTGAAAGTCAATGCTTGCTTTTTGGAAATTAGTTCTAGAGTATCGTAAATTTTTGTGTAGTATGCAACTATATACGAAACCTTCACAATATTTAATAATAATTCTTTTGGCACTTACTGCTTGTGGGCCATCACCCGAGAGTGACAAAGTAAGGAGTCCAATATCGTCATTGTTAAAAGACACAACGATAATCTACAAAAGCATTTCTAAAGAACTATGCAATTGCACTTTTGCAACGATGAGAAATAACAAGCCCTCAACTTCAATAGATTCTTGTTATAAAGTTGTGTTATTGAAATATACAGATAGTTTAAAAAGTCTGCGTGTTGACCCTAATACACAATTAGGTGAATTAAAGGTTTACAATGAAGTCATTGGCAAGATATATTTGAATTGTCGAGACTTATCTGAACTAATTCAGAAAGAAATTAATGATCAGAATTCAAATAAATTACTTTTTAAAGGTTCGATAGTTTCTCAAAAGCAATTGATGTCAGGTGAGTTTGAAATTGTACTACTTGACAATAAAACAAAAACCAGGCAGACGTTTAAAAGTAAGAATTCCCTTTATGACCCCTCAAGTAATGACAAGAATATTTTAAGCTACGAAACTACAGTTGAATATGAAATCAAGCATAATCCCAAAACAAATAAAGACGAGTATTATATAAAAGAAGGTGCACCAAGTGGCGGGGTAAGTATTCATAAAGTTGACGTTCCAAAATAGCTGAATACAAGACATGTCTTTGCAATATTAGGACTAGACAATCTTAGCTTCAACATTTGTACAGGCTGAACAAACTTTGTTGAGCTAAATCGCGACATCAACTTTTAATTATAAATTATCTGCGGTTCCTGGCGGACGTTTCTCAAAATCCCGAGATACACGAAGCCCCGAAACGTTATCCAAAGAATTACAATCTTTCAATCTTACAGATAAAACAACTGGCTTCTGCATTTCTTGCATGCAGGTATTCAATATCAGGTCGCTCTTCAAATATTTTTGGTATCAGCAGATCAACATCATCATCACCTACTGATTGTGTATGAACCATCATTTGTTCTTTGGTATACCCGATCAATGTCAAAGGAAAACTTTCTTTGTTAGCTTTTATTTCGGGTGGAAACCGGTGTATGTCGCTATACGCCTCCACATCATTTTTATGAATAAATACCGGTCCTGGCTGATTGAAGGCATTATCAATTGCAAATGGGCTATGAGAAATTAATACTCTCACATCTTCTCCAACATTAAAAGGTTTTAATGAAACCCGGCAAGGGCCTTTGCCTGTTGCAAGTTGTTCGATCACCTCGTGACCAAAATCATCTTTATTATTTTCTTTGATCTTATTTGCATATTCCCTGCTAAGCGGAACAATTTTAAACTGTTTCATTTGATGAATGTTCATTTATACAAAAATGAAACGTTTATCGTTTTGCAACAACCCGAAACTTGCTGAGTTCCTGTGATGCCCGGTTACCAGCCATTCTTAAAAGTGTATTACTTATAAATTTCCAAATGAAAGACGATGGTGAGACCTTAAAGTTTTTCTTTTTGTAACAGCGCATATTTTAATAACTTTAAAAAAAGTGATGTATGAAAACTGGACCCATAATTCTCATCGATGACGATGCCGATGATAAAGATGTTTTCCAGGATATTCTTAAAGAACTTAATATAACTAATCCTGTAATATGGTTTCAAAATTGTGACGATGCATTTTCATTTTTGAAAAAAACTTCAGAACAACCATTTATTATTTTTTGTGATGTAAACCTGCCGGGCTTAAGCGGAATAGAATGTAAACGTCAGATAGATGATGACAAGGAGCTAAGAAAAAAGAGTATTCCCTTTATTTTCTGCTCTACTTCAGCAGATCAAAAAACTGTCAATGATGCCTATACAAAAATGACGGTGCAAGGTTTTTTTCAAAAGAAGAGTTCATATAATGGGCTAAAAGAAACCATTAAACTGATCGTTGCATATTGGGAAGAATGCAAACATCCTAATTCCATTTAGGTTGTTCCTGGTAGAAAACTCATCTTGTAACAATAGTTCAAAACCATTCTCCCAATCTCTTCAACTCAACATTACCACCACTTAAAATAACGCCAACTTTTTTTCCAGTAAAGAGATCTCTATTTTTTATTAAGGCTGCAAGAGTTACAACACCACTTGGTTCAACTACAATTTTCATTCTTTCATAAACAAGCCGCATAGCGGCGATGATCTCTTCGTCACTTACTGTCAAAATATCTTTTACGTATTGCTTAATGATCGGGAAAGTTTTATCGCCAAGTGTTGTAAGTAATCCATCTGCAATCGTTTTTACAAAAGGAGCTTTTTCGATCTTTCCATTTTTTATAGAAAGAATGGCATCTGCTGCGCCTTCTGGTTCACCTGCATAAACAATTGTTGTTAGCGAAAAATAATGGGCACTTAATAATGTACCGCTTAATAAACCGCCGCCGCCAACAGGGGCAAGAATAAAATCCAAAGAAGGAATTTCTTCGATCAATTCTTTTGCACAGGTTGCCTGGCCTGTTATTACTTCATAATTATTGTAAGGATGAATAAACTCAGCGCCGGTTTTATCAACTACGTCCTGTAAAGTTTTTTCTCTTGCCTGCTGATTTGATTCACAAAAAAATATTTCAGCGCCATAGCCCTTTACTGCCTCTACTTTTACTTTCGGAGAATTATCGGGCATTACGATATAAGCTTTGGTGCCTACTTCTCTTGCTGCATAAGCGATTGCTTGCGCATGATTGCCGGATGAATGAGTTGCAATTCCTTTTTTTCGTTTTTCCATAGCCAATGATAACACAGCATTCATACCACCACGAATTTTAAAAGCCCCGATTTTCTGAAAATTCTCGCATTTGAAAAATATTTCTGCTCCTGAAATTTGATCAAGGGTTTTTGAAGTAAGCACAGGTGTTTTATGAATAAAAGGTTTTATTCTTTTGTGTGCTTCTTCAATAAGTTGCTTTGTTATTTCCAATTGTTTCTATTTTATCATTTTTAACCCCAGCCTTTAGGCTGGGGCAAGTGAAATGAATCTTTATTAATTGCTCCGTCCTGCAGGGCTGGGAATAATTTATTCAACCGGTATCCATTTCAAACAAACAGGCTTCGAAACATTTATTCTTTTACCAGTACCAGTAAGCAAACCCGTTTCCTTGTCTCTTTTAAAAATC
>DASTZB010000017.1:0-8954 GCA_035764525.1 Chitinophagaceae bacterium
AACGCCTCCCAGTCAGTCCAGATCTTTTGTAAAGTATATTCTCCATATCCTTTCTTCTTTGCATTGTCAATGAACTGGTTTTTCATTTTATCCAGAACAGATTTTTGCTTCTTACCCATTGCTTTTCGCAATACGTCTGCATCGCCCTTGCTAAAGTCAGCCAATTTTTGTGCAAGCAACATCACTTGTTCCTGGTAAACAGTAATGCCATAAGTCTCTTTCAAAATTTCTTCCATCTCAGGAAGGTCATAACTGATCGCTTCACGGCCATGTTTACGTTCAATAAAATTTGGAATATATGCAAGCGGCCCGGGACGATACAAAGCATTCATCGCAATTAGGTCATCAAGTCTGTCGGGTTTTAATTCACGTAAATATTTTTGCATGCCGGGGCTTTCAAATTGGAATGTGCCAATTGTATCACCGTGCTGGTATAGTTTAAAAGTTTTATCATCATCAAGCGGGATTTCATCAATATCAATTTCCACTCCATGATTTTGCTTGATTAGTTCCAATGCATCTTTAATAATGGTGAGAGTTTTTAAACCAAGAAAGTCCATTTTGATGACACCGGCATCTTCGATAATGTTTCCTTCGATTTGTGTCACCCATAGATCAGAATCCTTTGCGGTAGCTACAGGAATTAACTCAGTAAGATCTTTTGGTGCAATGATGATACCTGCGGCATGAATACCTGTATTACGAACTGAACCTTCAAGGATCTCAGCCTGGTGCAGCACATCGCTTTGTATCCCTTTGCTATTATATATTTCCCTGAGCTTTTTTATCACTTCAATATCATCAGGTCCGACACCGTCTTTTTCCATTAAGGATTTTTCACCATCTTTTGATGTAAGTGGCGCATGCAATACTCTTCTTAATTCTATACCCGGTCTGTCAGGAACCATTTTTGCCAACGCATTTGAATCGGGTAGTGGCAGATCCATTACTCTTGCTACATCTTTAATACTCATCTTAGCGGCCATCGTACCATAGGTAATGATCTGTGCAACCTGGTTCTTTCCGTATTTTTTAATTACATAGTCGATGACTTTTTGCCTTCCTATATCATCAAAATCGGTATCGATATCCGGCATCGATTTACGATCCGGGTTCAAAAATCTTTCAAATAGTAAATTGTATTTAATAGGATCAATATTGGTAATACCAATACAATAAGCAACCACACTTCCCGCAGCAGAACCACGACCGGGACCAACTAATACATCCATTTCTCTTCCGGCCCTGATAAAATCACTCACAATAAGAAAATAACCAGCAAAACCCATTGTTCGGATGGTAAACAATTCGAATTCGATCCTTTCTTTTATTTCATCAGTAAGGTCTGAGTAACGATTCTTTGCTCCTTCGTAAGTAAGATGTTTTAAATATTCCCATTGATTCAATGAATCGGGGCTAACTTCACCTTTATCAAGTTTCTCCGCCTTTGTATGCGTCTTGAATTTATCTGGTATTGGAAACGCAGGAAGTAAAATATCTTTTTTAAGATTAAGTATTGTGACTTTATCGACAATTTCATTGGTATTATCGATCGCTTCCGGAAGATCAGAAAAGTTTTTCGACATCTCTTCTGTCTTCTTGAAATAGAACTGGTCATTGGGAAAAGCAAAGCGTTTGTCTTTCACCATGATGTCATCATCAGAAAATTCTCTTAATGCAGGTGTTGCTAATTTTTCGCCAGTATTGATACAAAGTAAAATATCGTGTGCCGTAAAATCAGTTTGATCCACGTAATGGGAATCATTGCTCGCGATGATCTTGACGTTGTATTTCTGTGCAAATTTTACCAGTACTTCATTCACCATATCCTGCTCTTTCATGCCATGCCGCTGCAATTCCACATAATAATCTTCGCCAAAAAGATCAAGCCACCATTTAAATTCCCTTTCGGCGTCTGTTTGTGACCTTCTTAAAATCGCCTGCGGAACCATTGCACCCAAACAACAGGTAGTGGCTATTAACCCCTCATGATATTTTAAAACTAACTCTTTATCAATACGGGGATATTTGCTGTACATTCCCTCAATAAAACCAAGCGATGTAAGCTTTACCAGGTTTTTATAACCGGTTTCATTTTTTGCTAATAATATCTGGTGATGACGCGGATCTTTATCTTCTTTTGAAAAAGTTTTTCGATGACGATCAGCTGTTATATAAAATTCACAACCAACGATTGGTTTGACTTTTAGACTTCCGTCGTCATTTTTATGTTTATACGCTTCTGCAACAAATTCAAAAACGCCAAACATATTTCCATGGTCAGAGATTGCCAATGCAGGCATATTATCATCAATTGCTTTTTTATAAAGCTTTTGAATAGATGCCGCTCCATCTAATAAAGAGAACTGTGTATGTACGTGTAAGTGTGAAAATTTCATTCTTCTTGTTCCTTAAATTTAATGATTAGTGTCAATCAGCTTATCGTTCTTATAATCAATTGCTATTTGCAAATAAAGGCTCACGACAATTTTTCAATGCAAATTTCGTTTAAATAATATCCGCAAGCTCGGAAAAGATTTTTATTTTTGTTAACTGGTTATGGCAGGGTGTTAGCGTATAGGCCTTCCCAATTTATTTTTGAATCCAATTCATGCTAAAACAAGCAACTCTTTACTCAATTATGATTGTGTTATTGGCAAGTTGTGCCAGTTTGAAGACGGCTTTTACAGGCAACAGTGCCTCAGCATCCGCAAACAATTCTTCCGATGTTAAAAAAGAAACAAAATTTTTGGATCAGATCGATGTGCCAGTTGAATCTTCAAAAGGAGTAAAAGAAAAAGAATCGGAGAAGCCTGTTGCAAAAAAAGAAACTGTGACAACCCGAAATAGTTCGCATAGGGAAGGTGATGCGGAAAACCTATCTGCTTTACAAGTGAAGTATGCTGTTTTACTTAGCACTCCTGCAGAAGAAGTAAGGAATACAAAAATGTTAGAGTTTATTGATAGTTGGTATGGCACGCCATATCGTTTGGGAGGCGCTACAAAAAAGGGAATCGATTGTTCGGCATTTTCCCAGTTTCTTTTTGCTTCGGTTTACGGCCTCAGTATACCAAGGACGGCAAAAGAACAATATAATTTGACCAACCGGATTTCAAGAACCCAATTGAAAGAAGGCGACCTGATCTTCTTTAATACCCGTGGCGGTATTTCACATGTTGGCGTTTATCTTCAGAACAACAAGTTTGTTCATGCGTCAACAAGCGGTGGCGTAATGATCAGCGATATCTTTGATGACTATTGGGCAAGAAAATTCATAGGGGTTGGCAGATTAAAAGATGGTGAATCAGTAGTAAGCTCAAAGTAAACCGCTATCTTTTTATTCTCTTTTTAAAATTCTCCAATACAATTTTCAGATCAGGGGTGAGATTGAGCCAATAAGTTCCGGCAAAAAACAGCCCGATAAAAAGTAAGCTTCTTATAACCAGCCATTGAATTCCATTTTTATCATCTAAAAGAAAATAGCAAACACCATAGCAAGCCAATGCTAACACAACCGCAAGCAATGACTTGATTGTAAATGGTTGCATGTTGAATTTTAGTAATAAAAATAAATACCGAATCAGGTTATAAATTGAAAATGCGATTAGATTCGCTACAGCGGGGCCAATTAACCCTAATTGCATTGTCAATATCCACATTAATGGAAGTGTAATTACAAGCAAGATCACTCCCGTGATGAAGTCGAAACGCCAGGAAGTTGAAGTAGCTATGATCTGTCCGCTTACACCGGTACCCATATCTACAATTCTCATCAGCCCCATAAAAAGAAAGACATTAAGAGCGGCGAGAAAATCGTGTTGCATTTTAAATGATATGATAGCATCATTATAATTCAGCCATATCAGGCAAAACATGCCAACTGAAAAAATCAATTGATTGATCGAAGAGCGATGATAAATGCGGTTAATTTTCGAAAGGTCCTTATCCTTCCATGCCTGTGATAAATGGGCGACTGAAGCCGCAACGATACTTCTTTGCGGAGCTTGTATCAGGCTGGTAAGATACTGGGCAAAAGTAAAAAGACCTGCTGCAGCAGCTCCATCTGGAAATACTCCTGTAATAATTACTGTATCAGCAACTGAAGCAAGATTAAATACAAGTGTGCCTCCCCAGACAAATAAGGTAAGCGTAAAGATCTTTTGGGAAAAACGCCTTGTTACTTTGCTGATAGAAAATGTAAAGTTGATTTTCCCGGTAGCGAAAAGATAAATGAAAAGAATTAATGCAATAGCGACATACAAAAACGAATAAATCTTGATGAACAGGTCATAATCTCTAATTACCGAAATGCTGACAAGCACAAGAAGGATAGTAATAAAAACTCTTAAGTTGACTTCCTTCAGGAAATTCGAGAGAACAGATTTATGATTATGCCATGCGATCACTTCAAGGACCGAGAAAAGAGTCAGGCCAAATCCGAAGGGAAAAAGCCAATAATAATAAGTAACAAGTTGTGGTGAATTGTCGAATTTCCGGATCACAATATCTTTCATGAGTAGACCTGCAGCCATTACCAGGATAAAACCAAATAAGCTCACAGTTAACGCCCATGTAATTTGATCATTTTGTTTCCTGGGAAGATTGTCTTTGTAATAGGGAAAAAATTTATTTATGTACGACGGCATTCCAAATGATGCGATGGACATCATTATTGAACTAATGGCCATAAAAATACCCGTTAATCCATATTCTTCTTTTGTAAACGGACCACCTTCTCTTGTAAACAAATAAGTATTTAATGCGCCGAAAGCAAAGCCGACATAGATCAGTATTGAAGAAATAATACTTTGCCTCCGGATATTACTCATGCGATAAAGATAGTAAATGGTGACTGGTCAATTGTGAATGTTTAATCGACCTTTTTCACAGTAATATAAAAGTTACGATCGATCTTTAAGCCTTCTTTTAAAATATCTGAGGTTACTGCAACTGTTTTCCACTCTGTGGTTGCTTTTAACCAATTTTCTTTAGTGTCATCGAGTTTGACAGGCATATTAAATCCATCTACACAATTTGTCCAGCGATAATACATGTTTTGGCCGGTAAATTTATACTCAAGAACAGGGATCATTGTTGTTCGCAGGTACTGATCAAATATCTTTGAAAGATCTTTTCCTGATTGCTCAGTCATATAATTTTCAATTTGCTTTGTAGTTACTACAGAGTGATAAAATTTGGAATTCAATCCTCTCAATATTGCTCTGAATTTTTCATCGTCATTGATGACATGGCGGATCGTATGCAACATATTTCCACCTTTGTAATACATATCGCCGCTGCCTTCCTTATTTACTCCATAAGGGCCAATGATCGGCTTATCGTTTTCAATTAATCTCCTGGTACCAATGCAATAGTCGCTTCCGGCTTCTTTGCCATAATAATATTCTGTAAACAATGTTTCTGAGTAATTGGTAAACCCTTCATGCACCCACATATCAGCAATGTCAACTGTCGTTATATTATTTGCAAACCATTCATGCCCGCTTTCGTGAACAATAATAAAATCCCATTTCTGTCCCCAGCCTGAAGCAGAAAGGTCTCTGCCTCGATAACCATTCTTAAAACCATTTCCATAAGCCACAGCGCTTTGATGTTCCATTCCGAGATGTGGAGCTTCGATCAATTTATAACCATCTTCATAAAAAGGGTAGGGGCCAAACCAATATTCAAATGCCTTCAACATTAGCGGCACTTGCTTGAATTGTTCTTTTGCTTTATCGAGATCATAATCAAGCACCCAGTAATTACAGTCTAATTTCCCTTTTTCACCGTTATATGTTTCACTCCAATTCACATATTTACCGAGGTAAGGAATGATGTTATAATTGTTAATGGCATTTTTTACCTGCCAAGTATATGCCGACATTCCATCACTTGATTTTTTTTCAGTCAACTTTCCATTTGCTACAGCAACTAAGGTGTCAGGAATATTCAATGTCAGTGAGGCGCCAAGGTCTGGTTCATCACCCTGGTAATCTTTACAAGGATACCAGACACTGGCGCCTAATCCCTGGCAAGCAACACTCATCCATGGCCTGTCTTTAGCATCTTTGGTAAATATCCAACCACCATCCCATGGCGGACGTTTTGCTTCACGGGGTTTACCATGAAACAAGATCTCAACTGATTGAAATTGCTTTTTGGTTACTCCTTTTCCTCCTTCCACCTTATCGATATACATAGTTGGTTCAATATCTAATAATGTCAGCAACCAAACATTGGGTGAGTCTTGCTTGACGTCCATTGTCATTCCATCAAATATCACTTTGTCGATAATCATAGGTGCTTGAAGATCGATCTGCATTATTTTTTTCCCTGTTGCTTTTGTCTTGAAATCAATAAAGACTTGTCCCTGGATCTCTTTTTTGATATAGTCTGGGGTGACGGTAATATTATATCTCAGCACATCCCACCAATCCCTTCCTGGTCCATTGCTGCCGCGAAGTGTATCCTGGTGTGTAAATTGAGCATTGCCTGAATTAATCAATAACAGTGAAAAATTAAAAATTAATATTGCTTTGAAAATCTTTTTCAATTTGTGATAGTTTGAAGTGTAAATTTAGCCGTTCGCATGTAAATGAAAATTAAAAATAAATATCTTCTCTTTCTTCTTGTGCCTTGTTCTTTGTGCCTGGTTACTTGTAGTACCAAAGTTCAAAGCTCTAAAAAAATATTCCATTATAACGAGTCTACCGGCATCGCTTCCCTTGATCCTGCATTTTCAAAAAATCAATCTACCATGTGGCCGGTACATCAATTGTTCAATACACTGGTAGAAAATGATGGCGACACCAAAACAAGGGGCTCACTCGCAAAAGGCTGGGATATTTCCGCCGACCGACTTGAATATATATTTCATTTAAGAACAGACGTATCCTTTCACGATAACGATGCATTTGAAAATAGAAAAGGAAGAAAAATGACTGCATCAGATGTAGAATATAGTTTTAAAAGAATTACAGATCCCAAAGTTGCAAGTCCGGGTTTTTATATTTTTAATAATGTAGTTGATAGCATTGGTGGTTTTAGAACAATTGATGACTCAACATTCAGGTTAAAGCTATTGAAACCTTATGCCCCCATTTTACAGATTTTGAAAATGACCTATTGTTCAGTTGTGCCGAAAGAAGTCGTGGAGAAATATGGTTCCGATTTTAGAAACCATCCATGTGGCACGGGACCATTTCAATTTGTAGCTTGGGAAGAAGGACTTGCTTTAATATTTAAAAAGAATGAAAACTATTTTGAAAAAGATTCAGCGGGTAACCGGCTTCCTTATTTAGATGGCATCAAGATCACATTTAATGAAAGTAAAGCCACAGAGTTTCTATTGTTCCGGCAAAAGCAATTGGATTTTTTGAATGATATTGACGCTTCGTTTAAAGATGAGATCCTTACATCAAAAGGAGAACTAAGAAATAACTGGAAAGACAAAGTCGTTTTACAGATTCACCCTTATCTCAATACTGAATATTTTGGTTTTTTAGTTGATACTACAAACGAACTGCTAAAGAATTCACCTACCCGGGTAAAAAAAATACGACAGGCGATGAACTACGCCATCGATCGGAGAAAAATGATATTGTATTTACGGAACTCTTTAAGCTCGCCAGCTGAATCAGGATTTGTGCCGGAAGGAATGCCTTCATTTGATACATCAGTTAAAGGATATAAGTACGACCCTGCAAAAGCAAAACAGTTGTTGGAAGAAGCGGGATATGTGAATGGAACAAAACTACCTCCGATCAAACTTTATACAATTCCAATTTACGGTGAGATCGGAAGTTATCTGGCAAAGCAATTTGAAGAAGCTGGCATTCCGGTAACTGTCGAAGTTGTGTTAAGATCTTTTTTATTTGAGCTTACATCTAATTCAAAAGCTCCTTTTTTTCGCGGTAGTTGGATCGCCGATTACGCTGATGCCTTCAATTATCTTTCTTGTTTTTATTCTAAGAACCCGGCCCCTCCAAACTATACCCGTTATAAAAATCCTGAGTTTGATAAAATATTTGAACAAGCAGTGGCTGAGCCAAATGATTCGTTACGTTACCTGTTGTATAGGAAAGCCGATCAAATATTAATCAATGATGCACCAATAATTCCTCTATGGTATGATCGGGTGATACGATTAGTACAGCCAAATATCTCCGGTTTTGAACCGAATAATCTCAATTGGCTTGAATTACGAACAACAAAAAAAGCAAGCTAAAAAATGTTTTAATGAGAATCAGTCAATAAGCGATTTTCATAGGAGAATTACTATAAAAAACGGGCTTTGATTACTTGCATAACTAAGATGTGATAGTTATTTTTACTATTGACTTTTCTGCAGTATCCTTACCAATCAATCAATCCAAAATCCCCTGATGGACCCATTATCCATGGATGGCGAAATTTAATCTGATCCTTTTAAAAAAGTATTATGAAAGCAATTTCTACACGAGTTGTAATAGTGAGAACCGTAGTTTTTATCCTGATCTCACTTTATTTCCTGATCGTTTTTTAGTCGGATCTTAAATTAAGACTATCTAATCTCAGCAGATTAGAGAAATCATTTGTTATTAAAAAAGATATTTAATATAAGTAAAGTCTCTGTTAAACCGTGGCTCGTTTTTGTTCGGTCCCAATGGAATCTATATTTGTGAAACCCAAACCAAGTCCTGGAAAATCCGCTCCGTTATTCTCTGATGACCAGTTCCCAGAAAAACCATTCATTATTTTTTTAAATTAAAATGAAAATTTCATGATGTGAATGGTACCCAAAACAAAAGGTGGGATTTATTCCCACCTTTGCTTTTTAATGTTTCTTCAATTTGTTCTTAAATACTTTTTCAAATTTTTCCAACTTCGGTTGGATGACTATTGAGCAATAAGGATTGGAATTCTTATTAAGCTCATAATATTCCTGGTGATAATTTTCTGCTTTATAAAAT
>DASTZB010000018.1:0-3325 GCA_035764525.1 Chitinophagaceae bacterium
ACTTTTACATCCATTCACCATTTTAATTCCTTTATCTTAATACTTCTATAAGATACTGCATTGCCATGATCCTGCAAAAGGATATGCCCCTTAGGCGCTTCTCCAAAATTTTTCCAAACCACATATTTACTGATCGCAACAAGATCTTTGTATTCTTTTGATCCCCTTATATATTCCAAAACTTTTACTCCATTCAAATAATGTTCAACTTTATCATTTGGATAAACAATGATCCTTCCAAAATTCCATTGACCAATCGGTCGTAAAAATCTTTTTTGTTTTTCAGCTTTGATCATATCATATAAAGAAGCTAATGTCCTGTTACCATTGCGACCAAGTTTAGCATCCGGATGTAATGTATCATCTAAAACCTGGTATTCTAAACCGATAGCTGATCCACTACTTGCTTCAGCCAATGTAACAAAATATTTTACGCCGCTATTCGCTCCGGGAGTTAATTTAAATTCAAATGACAGGTCAAATGCAGCGAATTCTTCTTTAGTAACAATATCACCGCCATTTGTTGATTCTTTTCCCTCCGCATCAACTACTGACAAAACCCCCCTTTGTATTGTCCAGCCTTTTTCAGGAAAATTATTTCCTTTTGCAGCCGTCCATCCCTTGTTTGTTTTTCCATCAAATAATAAATGCCAGCCGTCTTTTTTTTCGTAAGCTGTTAAACTATTGGGAACAAAGTTAGCAACATAAACATTTGGAGGAAAAGGCGTGGGTTTCAGATCAGTTGTTTTAATACGGATATTTTTAAACCCCACTTTTTTTCCCGCATGATCGGCTGAGTTTATTGCATGCACCTGCAATCCGATAAAACCTTTTGGATCGAGAGTATCCACTACATAAGCCGTCGCAACACCATTCACCCATGTTTTCATTTCATTACCGATACATTCAACTTTAAAATGATTGTACTCTCCTTTCTTATATACATTTTGTGCAGCTGGATTTAATTGCATGGGATAAAGCCAGTCTCTTCTGCCTTCATCATAAATGCCTCCCGTCCACCTGCGAAGTGAAGGATCAACTTCACATTGGCGCCCGTATACTCTTCCTTCACCATTAAAAGCTTCAGGATTAAAATGGCTTCTTGTTTGAATACCCGCATTACCTTCTTCATCCTCCACCCACACATCAGCTTCCAATACAAAATCTCCATATTCTTTTTCCGTAACTAAAAAAGTATTTCTGGAATTCATTACAGTTCTTCCAATGATCACACCATTTTCTACAGTGTATTCAGCTTTTCCAGCTAAACGTTTCCACCCGGTAAGATCTTTACCATTAAAAAGATTTTGCCATCCGCCAGGGGAGGATGTTTGTGCAATCGAAGAAACAGTAATAAAGAATAAAAAGATAAATAATAAATGTCCTGATCTTGCCATCGGTTTGATTTATAAATTTTTTATCACATCTAACATTATTTATTTTCTCAGCAATGCTGTTGCACACCATAGCACAGGTGCCTGTCCATGCAGATCACCAATATTTCTTTTATTCCGCATCTTCATTTTATCAGTATACTGCAGGGCGATATTGATCTATTTTTGATTGAGAAAAGGATTACTAAAACTATCGATTACATTATTCGCAAATTCGAAACCTACTTTTCAGGTAGGTCTTTATTCAATGTTTTCACAATCATGAAATCAAAGGCTATAATACCAGTTAACTGCTGACCCACATTTCTTCATTTTAACTCCGATTTCATTTGTTTTAGCTTTACAATTCACAATAACAAATCTTCCACATAAAAAGTTACAGCCTTTTTTCTTTTGCAAGTCCTCTTTACTAAATAGATTGTGGGTGTGCAGAACAAGTAGTTAAGGGAGTACTTCATCAATTTGAAATTCGCAAAAGAGCTTTTCCTGACATTTGGCTGCAATTTGAAAAAAATAAAAAAGGGAACTTCAAAAATTTCATTTCAAAATTCCCTTCCAGTACCGGGGAGCAGACTTGAACTGCCGACCTCTGGGTTATGAATCCAGTGCTCTAACCAGCTGAGCTACCCCGGCATTTTTTATTGAATCGGGCAGCAAAAATATAGAAATATGGGCGAAGGTTGAAATCAAATTTTTGTGAGCAGCGAATAAATTCTATGTACTGGGCTTTCGAATCTTTATCCACCTTCTCTCGCGTCGGTCACATGTACATCAATAATTCTATTTAGCTTTTCTAACCCTTACTAAATAATATACAATCACCCCGGCAACTGCAATCAAACTTCCCCATAAGGCAAACCACCCAGTGGATAAAAAGAGAAATAACCATATACCAATTGAAATAATAACCGGCAAAGGAAACAGGAACATTTTAAAGGGAAGATTTTTTTCACCAAACCTTTTTCTAAGTAACAATACACCAATACCCTGCGCTATGAACTGAACGAGTATCCGCATTGCAAGAATTGAAGAAATGACCTGGCTTAGCTTCAAGAACAAACTAAAAATAAAACCAAGCGCACAAAGAAAAATCAACGAGATATAAGGAAAGTTTTTTGTCGGGTGCAATTTTGAAAATATTCTGAAGAAATTTCCATCCACTGCGGCAGCATAGGGCACTCTTGAATAACCAAGCACAACCGCAAACAATGAAGAAAAAGCAATACAAAGGATCAGGACAGTCACGATCACCCCGGCCTTATATCCATAAATACTTTCCATAAAAGCACTCACTAAATATTTGTCACCTTCCAACACAGATTGCCAGCGTATCACCCCCATTACACTTATATTCCTTAATAGGTACAAGATTGAAATACCTGCGATAGAAAGAAAAATGCTTCGTGGAATATTTATTTCCGGTTTTTTTATTTCTCCACCAAGATGACAAACATTATAATAACCCAGATAACTGTAAACAGTTTTTACCGATCCGTGACCAACGGCCGCCCAAAATGCATAAGTAAAAAATGACCCCTCTCCTGTTGGCCATAATTTTACAAGATGCTGCTGATGCATTAATCCGCTAATGATGATCCAAAGAATTGTAAGTACAACGATCGATCCCATCACTACAGATATTTTACCAATAGTTTCAATTTTCCGATAGAGTAAAAGAAAAACAAGAATTACCAGGCTTCCGGAAATTATTTTTTCCTGCATCGGCGTCAATTCAATGATATAAGTAAGATATTGAGCAAACCCGATTGCACCGGAAGCGACAACTAACGGAGCCTGGATAGAAGTTTGCCAAACAAATAAAAAGCTCATTAGCTTTCCATACTTTTCTCCGTAAGCAATCCGATGGAAATTATAAGTACCTCCTGCCAATGGATATGCAGCGCCAAGCTCACTCCATATCATTGCATCAA
>DASTZB010000019.1:0-3777 GCA_035764525.1 Chitinophagaceae bacterium
TCAATAAACCGCGGTGGACTAAGTAGATCAGTACAACTAAGACAAGATAGGAGATGAGTTTTTTCTTTGCATAAGGCACGGGATAATGTTTCTGTCCAAGTAAGTAACTAATGATCATCATGAATAAATAACAAGAAAAAGTGGCAATGGCAGCGCCGAGATAATGAAGTTTGGGAATAAGAATGATATTTAAAACAACAGTGATAACCGCTCCAATAAAAGTGATCATAGCACCGGTCATGTTTTTATTTGTTAGTTTATACCAGATGCTCAGGTTATAATAAATGCCAAGGAAAATATTTCCAAGAGCAAGTATCGGTACAATATATATTCCTTCGCCCCATTCTTTTGATTTTCTTGTGATCACCCATTCCAGCACGTCACGATAAAGCCCAATGAACAGAAACATAAAGCAACATGCGATCACAAAAAATTTCATCACTCTTGCATAAATGCGCTGTGGATTTTCCTCTGTTGAGCGATTAAAGAAAAAAGGTTCTGCCGCCATCCGGAAGGCCTGTATCATTACCGTTACTAAAACTGCTAGACGATAAAGATTTCCAAAAATTCCTAACTCTTTATCCGCCTCTGCCGGCGATACATCAACAACATGGCGGTAAACCAAACGGCTGAGCATATCATTTATCATTCCGCCCAAACCTACAATGATCAATGGATAGCTATACTCCATTACTTTTTTCCAAAGCTTCGTATTGAAATTGAACTCAAGGCCTTTGAATTCTTTCCATAATAATAAAAACGTAAAGATGCTGCCGCAAACATTTCCCAATAGGTAAAAGCTTATGGGATCTGTCTTATCAAAAATAAAACCTAAAAAACTGTTCGGGTTTTTTTTCAAATAATCTGGCAGCAAACCAAGAGCGATGATCACCACCAGGATATTTACCATGATACCGGAGACACGAACGAACGCATATTTTCTTGGTCGGCCTTCTTGCCTGAGTTTGGCAAATGGTAATGTTGCCAGCGTATCAAAGAAAATGATCCAGCACATCCATGTTACATATTGAGGATGTTTTTCAAGTCCCGCAGCATCGGCAATAGTTGGACGGAAAAAAAGAAGAATTACCGTGAATAAAATTGTCGTTACAAAGATTGAAAGTGTGAGAGTGCTATAGAGCTTTCTTTTATCTTCTGACTGTGAAAATCGAAAATAGGCGGTCTCCATTCCGTAAGTGAACAACACATTTAAGAAAGGAATAATAGCATACACCTGCGTGAGATCCGCTGTAACACCAGCATGGGAAAAAACAAACGGTAAACTAAGATTCATCAGGTAACCGAGAAAACGACTGGCGATAGTAGGCACACCATACCATAAAGTTTGCCCGGCTAGTTTTTTTATACCACTCAAAGGAATTGGGTTATTTCAGCAAATGTACTCTTTGACTTCTGATTAAGCAATGGATGTCCCGCATCGAGATATTTTCATTAACATTTTTCTTAACTTTAAAAAAACCATTTGAACCATGAAAAGATCTTTCCTTAACTTATTATTTTGGTGATGAAAAGGAAAAGGCCAAAGCTTTTCTGGAAAATTTAGCACCAGAAGTGGAAGAAGCTCATATTGATATGTTGATCGCAAGACAGGCAACGGTGCTTGCAAATGCTGAAAAGAAACTGAAACAACTGCAAACAGATTCTATCGAAATACAAACCAAGATCACAAAGTTGCAGGAAGAATTGACGACCAATTCAAAAGCACAGGAAACACAAATTGCGAAGTAGAGAACCAACGGAAAATATTGGAAGGAATTAAGTCACTTAAGAAGGCCTAATGTGTTTGATAAAAGCGCAGGTCTTTTGTAAGGGTAGAATCGGTCAATGCCCTTAAAAAAGCGACAAGATCAATAATTTCATTGCTGTTAAAATGAATTCCATTTATTAATGATGGATCAAGCGTAGAGCTCTGTTGAATATTATTTCCGTAATGTTCAATACATGCTTTCAAACTTTGGTAACGGCCATCATGCATGTACGGAAAAGTAATAGAAACATTTCTTAAAGACGGCACTTTGAATTTTAATGAATCTTCTTTTTTACCTGTAACAACCAATCTTCCATAATCTTTTAAATTAGGATCAACTTTCAACCCAATATTCCTGTATGAATAATCAGTGAACATTGGTTCGGGATGACAGGAAGCACAATTGGCTTTATAGAGCTGGTAACCTCTTTGTTCATAATCGGTGTAAACATTCTCACCTCTTTTCACCTGGTCGTATTTTGAATTGGCTGTGATCATTGACACGGTGAATTGCGCCAATGCTTTTTGCATTCTTTCAATTGTTATCTGTTCTGTTCCAAAGGCAGCTTTGAACATATGACGTGTATGTGCATCACTTCTAAGTTTGGTCAAAACATTTCCGATCTCTTCAGCCATTTGGTTTGGCGCTTGTATCGGATCCAAACATTCATCTTCCAGACTTTTAAATTTTCCATCCGCATGAAATGCATCTTTCCATGCAAGATTAAAAAGCGGTGTTGCATTTCGGTTTGAATGTTGGTCGCCATAACCGTGGCTCAGGTCATGATCATAGGTCCCGAATACTGCTATTTGATGATGACAGGAAGCACAGGGATAATTTCCATCTTTGGAGAGACGGCCATCATAAAACAACATTTTACCTAATTGAAAACCTTCTTCTGTCAATGGATTTTTTGAAAAATCATAAAGTGGTGCCGGGAAACCGGTAGGTATTGCAAAGGCCAAACCCGTTTTGCCTGGAACATCTTCCTGTCCTTTTCTGCAGGCATTAATTAAGAAGCTTCCTGAAAGGGTTACAAGAAAAAATATAATGATCAGTCTCCACTTCATCAGGCGGTAAATTTAAGAAATACCTGCTGCATTACATATTATGAGGATCAACTCTTCTCCGGCCTTCTTTTATATCGCCTTTCTTCTTTTTTGATTCCAATCTTTTCTCTTTAGCTGCTTTGCTTATCCTGGTAGGCTTACGTTTTTTCTTTTTCTCCAATGATTTTGCCACCAGCTCATTTATTTTACGAACCACTTCATCTTTATTCTCAAGCTGCGTACGGTAGGTTTGTGATTTTACAAATAACAACCCCTCGTTATTGATGCGATTGGATAATTTTTCAGTGATCAACAACTTTTGCTCTTCAGTAAGAATTTGTGAAGCACTAATATCGAGATAGCCAATAACAGCCGTTTCAACCTTGTTAACGTTTTGTCCGCCCTTGCCACCGCTGCGGGTGGTTTGAAAAGTTATTTCGGTAGAGAGGCCAGGTATGTTCAGTTTGCCGTTTATAGTTTTTGGTTTTTAGTTGTTTAGCTGTATCAAATTTAAGAACCATAAACGATAAACTATAGACCATAAACTTTTATCTTGCAATTATGAGAGCGGTTATTCAAAGAGTAAGCAATGCAAGTGTAACGATTGATAATAAGATTTATTCTCAGATAAATAGTGGCTTGCTTGTGTTATTGGGAATAGAGGATGCTGATACTGCAGAAGACATTGAATGGCTTTCAGGTAAAATTATCAATCTAAGAATCTTTAATGATGAGAATGGTGTAATGAATCTTTCGGTAAAAGATATTAATGGCGATATTTTAATAGTAAGTCAATTTACTTTACATGCTTCTACAAAAAAAGGGAACAGACCTTCTTATATCAAGGCCAGCAAACCAGAATTTGCAATTCCGATTTATGAAAAATTTGTCCAGCACCTGTCAAATGATCTTGGTAAAACAGTATGCACGGGAGTGTTTGGGGCAGATATGAAAGTAGA
>DASTZB010000020.1:0-5207 GCA_035764525.1 Chitinophagaceae bacterium
TTATAGTTGTTCGGTTTTGGATCCCATTGATGGGACCGGCGCTTGGAACAATCTTAAGACAAGTAAAAAAAAATAACCATACGAAGATCATTTGCGTGGCCGATAACGTAATACCGCATGAGCATCGTCCCGGGGATACAACTTTTACAAGTTATTTTTTAAAAAGCTGCGATGCGTTTATCACGATGAGTGAAAAAGTGATGGCTGATCTTCGCTTGTTTCAGAAAAATAAACCCGGTATAGTTGTTCAGCATCCTCTGTATGATAATTTTGGAAATCCTTTGTCAAAAGAAGTTGCGAGAAATAGTCTTGGTTTGCCAAAAGATGAAAAGATTATTTTGTTTTTTGGTTTTATCAGGCAGTATAAAGGATTGGATATTCTCCTTCACACAATGGCTGATGAAAGAGTTAAGAAAGCCGGGATAAAACTAATGATAGCCGGAGAGTTTTATGACGATAAAAGACTATACCTTGATCTGATCGATCATTTAAAAATAAAAGATCAGCTTATTTTAAAAACAGATTTTATTCCGGATTCGGAGGTTCGCAATTACTTATGCGCCGCTGATGCAGTGATCCAACCGTATCGCAATGCAACGCAAAGTGGTGTTACTCCCCTCGCCTATCATTTTGAAAAACCGATGGTGGTTACAAACGTTGGAGGGCTTGCATCATTAGTTCCGCATGAAAAAGTCGGGCTTGTTGCCGAACCAACACCACGATCGATAGCTGATGCTATTCTTCGTTTTTATCAATTAGGAGAGAATTATTTTATTCCGCATCTTCGCACAGAAAAACAAAAATATAGCTGGGCAAATTTGGTTAATGCAGTGTTGACTCTTGTAGGTCGTGAAAAGTGAAACGTCAAAAGTGAAATCAAAACCTGTCTCTATGTTTATAAAATTGAATCACCAATCGCTTGACGTCTATAAGGCTGTTCGCGAATTAATAAAAGAGATATATTTTATTTCTACCAAATTGCCGGGAGAAGAAAAATTTAATATGGTTCAGCAAATGAGAAGGGCTGGGTTATCAATTAAGTTAAATCTTGCTGAAGGAGCATCCAGACGATCCGCTATAGAAAGAAAAAGATTTATAGAAATATCTCGGGGATCTTTGATTGAAGTTGATGCAATATTGGAAACAGCTGTTGATTTAAAATATTATTCCTTTGATCAGTTGTCAACTGTTGGTGAATTATTAAATAAATGTTTTGCAATGCTTTCAAAAATGATGTAATGAGAGACTCTGCTTTTCACGTTTCACTTTTCACATTTGACGTAAAATGATCTATCGCAGCAAAGCACCTTTACGAATTGGATTAGCCGGCGGCGGCACAGATGTAAGCCCGTATAGCGACTTATACGGCGGGGCAATTTTGAACGCTACCGTCTCATTATATGCGCATGCAACATTAGAGCCGTTAGCAGATAAAAAAATTATTTTATCTGCAACAGACAGGCAGGAAGAATTGGTTTTTGATTGGGCGAAAGAATTGCCCCTAAATGAAAAACTGGATTTGCTGAAAGGGGTTTACAACAGGATTCAAAAAGATCATAGCCTCCCGGATGACCCGGTTGGACGAGGCTTAACGAGCGGCTTTAAACTTTCTACTCATGTAGATGCGCCGGCAGGTTCGGGGCTTGGCACTTCGTCTACACTTGTTGTTGCAGTCATTGGCGTATTTGCAGAAATGCTGCGCCTCCCTTTTGGTGAATATGACATGGCACATTATGCATATGATATTGAAAGAAAAGATCTGAAACTTGCCGGCGGTAAACAAGATCAATATGCAGCGACATTTGGCGGTGTGAACTATATGGAGTTTTATGAAAATGATAAAGTGGTGGTAAATCCATTGCGTATAAAACAACAATACCTGTTTGAATTAGAAAATAACTTGTTGTTGTACTACACTGCTACAAATCGTGATTCAGGAAAAATAATTGAACAACAGGCAAAGAATGTAGAAACAAAAAAGGAAACTTCGATTGAAGCTATGCACCAGTTAAAACAACAAGCAATGATGATGAAGGAAGCATTGTTGAAAGGACGATTAAATGAGATCGGTGAAATACTTGATTTCGGTTTCCAGCAAAAAAGAAAAATGGCGGAAGGGATCAGTAATTCATTGATGGAAGAAATTTATGAAACTGCTAAAGCTTCCGGGGCATCAGGGGGAAAGATTTCCGGCGCTGGTGGCGGCGGGTTCATGATATTTTATTGCCCGGGAAATACAAAATATGCAGTGATGCAAAGTTTAGAGAAATTTGGAGGTAAGACACGTCATTATCAATTTGTGGAGCACGGACTGACCACCTGGACTATTTGAATTAAAAATTAATAATTAAGAATTAATGGATAAAATTAAAAAGATAATTAAATCTTCAATTGATACTAAACAATCAGTGCTACAAAATGAAGGTTTATTAAAAACTATTGCTGCAAGTGTTGAAGTAATTGTGAATGCGTTTCGCAATGGAAACAGAGTTTATTTCTGTGGCAATGGGGGCAGCGCTGCCGATGCACAACATTTGGCTGCGGAATTTTCAGGAAGATTTTATACTGATCGTAAAGCATTGCGTGCAGAGGCATTGCATTGTAATACTTCTTATTTAACTGCTGTCGCCAATGACTACAGTTTTGATGATATCTATTCAAGATTAATTGATGGAATTGGTGAAGCTGGCGATGTATTGATTGGCCTGTCAACTTCCGGCAACTCGGCTAACATTGTAAAAGCTTTTGAAACTGCGAAGAAAAAAGAGATGATCACGATCGGGTTCACCGGTAAAAGCGGGGGCAATATGAAACCTTTTTGTGATCACCTGGTCAATATTCCATCCACCGATACTCCGCGGATACAGGAAAGTCATATAATGCTGGGTCATATTATTTGTCAGCTTGTTGAAGAAAAATATTTTGCTAAATAAATCCGAAATCTGCAATCCGAAATATAAAATTGATCAGAGAAGCAATCATATTGGCAGGTGGTTTTGGTACAAGACTTCGTGATGCAATTCCTGATCTTCCTAAATGCATGGCCCCTGTCGATGGTCGACCTTTTCTTTTTTATGTCATAAATTATTTGCGAAGCCAGGGTATCGAGAAGTTTATTTTTTCACTTGGTTATAAACATGAAGTGATCGAAGCGTATTTGCAAACTGAATTTTCTACATTGGATTATCAATGTTTGATCGAGAAAGAACCCCTGGGAACCGGGGGAGCTATTCTTGCTTCCTGTTACAAAACCTCTGAACAAACAGTTTTGGTTGTAAATGGTGACACCCTTTTCAAAATTGATGTTGAAAAGGCTTTGGCAGATCATGTTAGAAATGATTCCGATTGCACATTGTTGCTAAAGCCGATGGAAAATTTTGATCGCTATGGCGTAGTTGAGTTGAATGAAGATGACTCTATTAAAAGTTTTGAAGAAAAGAAGTTTTATAAAAGTGGGTTGATAAATGGAGGCGTCTATATCTTAAATACAGAACAATTTCTTGCCGAAGAACTACCCGGAAAATTTTCTTTTGAAAAGGATTACTTGGAAAAATATTTTGAAACAAGAAAGATCTATGGTTCAGTTCAGGACGAATATTTTATTGACATCGGGGTCCCTGACGATTATTTTCGTGTGCAGCAAGAATTAAAACAACCACCGCTTGATCTAAAAGTAATTGATAAAGAATGGACATTGTTTCTTGATCGCGATGGTGTCATTAACTATGAAAAGAAAGATGATTATATCCGCAAATGGCAGGAGTTCAAATTCCATGAAGGGGCAAAAGATGCTTTCAAAATATTTGCAAAAAAATTCGGGACAATAATTGTTGTTAGCAATCAGCGGGGCATTGGCAAAGGCTTAATGACCGAAGATGACCTTGCCGGCATTCATCAAAATATGCAACTGGAAATAGAAGATGCGGGCGGAAGGATAGATGGCATTTATTACTGCACTGCTGTTGACTCAAAAGCTCTTTACAGAAAGCCCAATCCCGGGATGGCCTTTAGTGCTAAAAAGGATTTTCCGGAAGTTGATTTAGGCAAATCCATCATTGTCGGAAACAAACCGAGTGATATGCTTTTTGGAAAAAATGCGGGGATGTACTCGGTATATATCGCTACTACCCATCCCGAAACTCCCTTTCCCCACCCCAATATCGATCTAAGGTTCAACAGTCTTTCCGATTTTGCAAAAGCTTTATAAAAAGTTATAAAATACCTCAAACCATTTTGCGTTATTCTTCGTCTGGTAAAAGCAATGTAACTTCGTGATCAAATGCCAATATTGAATTCTGTGAAAAAATCGATCCTCTCCTTTTTAGCAGTAATTGTATTATTTCTTTTCTCTATCCAGGGATCATCACAGCTCATCTCAAATGCCGACAAAAAGAAATTGGAGGTTAAAGAAGATTCATTAGCGCAAATTGCAAGGTTTATGATCCTTGACACGCTGGAAGTAGGCAGGTTGCTTGCCTATAAGGATTTTGTACCAACATTTATCAGGGCATTGCAGGTTAAAAATTCATTTTATTACCCTTTTGATTCTGTTCTTGGTATTTCAAAATTATATGCGCCGGACAGCAGTTTCCGGATATTTACATGGTATGTTGAAATTGATGATTATTCTGGTTGGCAGCGTGGTTTTATTCAAATGAGAACAACTGACGGATCATTGAAAGGATTTCGCCTCCTTGATAAATCTGAATGGACAGACAACGCTTATACTGCCGTTTGCAGAGACACAAGTTGGATCGGCGCTGTTTATTACAACATTATTAAAACCCAGTACAAAGGAAAAAATTTCTATACACTTTTAGGGATCGATCATGAAGGCTTACGAAGTAAAAAGAAATGGATAGATGTGTTAACATTTGATGAGAAAAAGAATCCTGTGTTTGGCGGTGGGTTTAGCTTTAAAGAAGACAGTGTAGCAAGGCCCACACAAACCCGCTTTAGCATTGAATATAAAAAAGAGGCTCGTACCTATGTAAACTATGAGCCAGATCTAAAATTGATCTTATTAGATCATCTGATTTCGGAAACTGACGAGCCTGATTTCCCCTGGACCTATGTTCCGGATGGAGACTATGAGGGCTTTAAATGGCAGAATGGCCAGTGGGTTCATGTAGATAAAGTTTTCAATTTTAAATTGGAAGATGGACAAGCTCCCGTTGGTGATCCGTTAATGGATATCAAAGGGAATA
>DASTZB010000021.1:0-2147 GCA_035764525.1 Chitinophagaceae bacterium
TCACATCTATCGATGCTACAAACAAAAGGATCAGCGGTACATTTTCATTTAGGGTTTTTAGGCAAATGGACGGGGCACAAAGAACATTGACGGAGGGAAGTTTTACGAACTTACCTTATACCACTACCCTGCCACCGGGCAACGCTACAGATACATTTAAAGTTAAGATCGCAGGTACATTATGGGTGCCGCCAACGGTTCTTGCAAGCAAAACGCCAGCTGCTCCTCCATTGCTTCCACAAATAGCGATAACTGGTACCAGCGCTGATGGTACGAAGGCAGTTGGTATGTTTATGCCTGCGGATATTACTCCCGGAAATTATACATTCGATCTTTTCGGAGGGACCTATTTGGGCCTGTACAACCCTGATATCGATCCCAACCATTCACAAGGGGCAATGAGTGGTACGCTGACTATCTTGTCACATAACACAACAACCAGGAGAATAAAAGGCAATTTTAGTTTTCATGCTGAAGCGCTACTAAATCCATTGTTGAAAACTGAATTAACAGAAGGATTTTTTTCAGTATCATATTAGCTTCCTCATATTTTAGATATTTATGATGCCGGACTTATTGGTCTGGCATTTTATATTCGCGAATTCTTTTTAGGATAAATAACAGAACTTTGCTTTAATTCAAAACTTATGGATTTTTTAAAGGCATTCGGAATAAAAGAAATTAATGATGGCATTAGTACAGGGTCAAGTTGGTTGTCCTCAAAAGGTGAGCAAATTCAATCTTTCTCTCCTGTTGATGGTAAACTCATTGGTTCTGTTACTACTGCAGATAAAGGGAGCTATGAAAAAGTTATTAGTAAAGCAGAGGCCGCATTTAAACAGTGGCGAATGATACCTGCACCGCAGAGAGGAGAAATTGTAAGACAAGTTGGTGAGGCATTAAGAAAATATAAAGAGCCATTGGGTAAACTTGTTTCTTATGAAATGGGTAAAAGTTTGCAGGAAGGTTACGGCGAAGTGCAGGAAATGATCGACATCTGTGATTTTGCTGTTGGTTTATCAAGACAACTTTATGGATTAAGCATGCATAGCGAACGTCCTGGTCATCGCATGTATGAACAATGGCATCCGCTGGGAATCGTTGGAATTATTTCCGCATTTAATTTCCCCGTTGCTGTATGGAGTTGGAACAGTATGCTTGCGTTAGTTTGCGGTGATGTTTGCATTTGGAAACCATCAGAGAAAACTCCTCTTTGCGGTATCGCATGTCAGCATATTATTTCAGAAGTATTTGCAAAAAATAATGTTCCTGAAGGCGTTTCTTCATTGATCATTGGTGGCCGTGATGTTGGTGAATGGATGTCAAAAGATACAAGAATTCCTCTTCTATCAGCAACAGGCTCTACAAGAATGGGAAAAGCAGTTGGTGCAGCAGTTGGTGCAAGGTTGGGAAGAGCATTGCTTGAACTTGGAGGTAATAACGCGATCATTATTTCAAAAGACGCGGATATTGATATGGCGATCCGCGGTGCACTGTTTGGGGCAGTTGGCACTGCCGGACAAAGATGCACATCAACAAGAAGGCTGATCATTCATGACGCTGTTTACGAAAACGTAAAACAAAAACTAATTGCTGCTTATTCTCAATTGAATATTGGCAATCCTTTAGATGAAAATAATCATGTAGGTCCATTGATCGACAAGGATGCAGTGAAATTGTATGAAACTGCAATTGAAGAGTGCAAAAAAGAAGGTGGCAAATTCATTGTTGAAGGTGGAGTATTAAGTGGTGATGGTTTCGAAAGCGGCTGCTATGTAAAGCCATGTATTGCTGAGGTGAAACCGGAATATAAAATTGTACAACACGAAACATTTGCTCCGATTCTTTATTTATTGAAGTATAAGACTGTTGATGGTGCGATTGCCATTCAAAACGGAGTGCCACAAGGTCTTTCATCAGCTATCATGACCTTGAACCTTCGCGAAGCTGAACAATTCCTTTCTGTGTCCGGAAGTGATTGTGGAATTGCCAACGTTAATATTGGAACAAGCGGCGCTGAGATCGGGGGTGCATTCGGGGGTGAAAAAGAAACCGGCGGAGGCCGTGAAAGCGGGAGCGATGCCTGGAAAAATTATATGCGCCGGCAAACAAATACGATCAATTTCAGCAATAATCTTCCGCTGGCA
>DASTZB010000022.1:0-8827 GCA_035764525.1 Chitinophagaceae bacterium
ATTCCTTTTTTTATTGCCTCAGGAAAAAATAAGAAGAGGGCTGCTGCTGTTTCATTTAAGAATGAAAAGATCCCGCAACTCTATAAAGGAAGTGTTACCAACCATTCTGTCCCTTCTGTTAAATTAAGTGTTAGTTTATGAAAACATCAACAAATCTTTTAATTCCCTTTCTGTTACTGGTATCAGGTTGCACCAAAGAGCCTGCAAGCAAAACAGATCTGCTTACTGCCGGAAAATGGCAGATAACAGAGTATACTGAAATATGCTACTGTGGCGGAACAGGTTTCGGTACTTCTTCCCGGGATATTTATGCCTCGTATGTCTCTTGTGAAAAGGATAATTATTACGTATTCTATAAAGGCGGATCTGTTGAAGTGAATGAAGGTGCTACGAAATGCAACCCGGCCAATGCACAATCTTATTTAGAAGGCTGGGCTTTAAATAGTGATGAATCAAGGTTGCAGTTCAATGGAAAGGATTGGAAAATTTTCCAGCTGAGTAAATCCACATTCGTTATATCAACTGTTGTTTTACTAGGTACCGGCGAAACCATCAACTTCACAAAACTCTAAATTCGTCTATTGTCAATTCAATTATAAAATGAACAAGCACCCACCAACAAGTCATTGTCTTTTTATTTTTCAATTGCATCATCCGGCCACGGATAATTAATTTTTCTTAATCCGGTAACTGATTGGTGAAACTAAACAAGACGGATGATGCTGATGCCAGTATCAGCTTCATATATTCATCCAGGTCTTTCTTCAACCACACAAACTTTTTCTGGAAGGTATCCATAGGGTTCTGCACGCCAGCCACAGCTATACCATCTGCATAAAACTCAAACCCGACAACAGAATAAAGTGTAGGTGATTTACCATTATCCCAAACAGTTACTTTTTTTATATCAAATCTTTTATTGCCATCAGTTACAAATGCAACACTTTCATCCTGATCTTTACTTTCAGTACTTTCCATGGACACATAAATAAAATTCCAGGTAACTGTATCACGGTTGGTGGTAATAAGTGCAACAAGGTTCCTTGCTTGTTTAATTTTAGACGGATCTTCTTCTCTTTCCCAAGCCACCCGGTCTTTAGAAAAGGAAAGAACCATTTGCCTGACCTCTTCTGATTGTATATTGAGTGAGATGTTTATGGTAGCTGTATCAGATTCCTTACCGGTTATTACAATAGAAGATTTTTGTTTCGATTCAGATTTCTCTACAGAACTAAAAAGCTTTGATTTCGATTTAGTCGATGTCAATCCGGCTTTTGCTGATATAGTCTTATAAGCGCCGAAATCATATTTTATCAAACTACCTCCTCTCATTTTTACTGAGAATTGTTCGCTGTTTGTCTTCAGGCCCTCATTTAACATCATTATTTTTTGTGCTGATCCTTTCAGTGCAATAACAGTGATCAGCAATAAAAATATTTTGACTTTCATATGATATAATTTTTACCGGAAGCTTACTCTTTTTTCAAACCAAGCCTTTCCATCAAACCATCTTTTTTTGATTTCGACACCGCAAGTTTTTCTCCATTTTCCAGGACTATATATCCTCCGTCCGATTTGAAAAGATGTGTAACATGTGATAAATTAACAAGAGTGCTGTGATGTATGCGATGGAAAAGATCAGGTGGTAGGATCTCTTCAATATCACTCAATGTTTTTGAGATAACCAGTTTCCTTTTATCATTTAGAAAAACATGCGTATATGATCCTTCTGCCTGGGCATATATAATTTTACCTGCCTCTACAAATTCATATCCTTCTCGACCAGGAAAAGCAATCCTCTGACTCTCTTCCGGCCTTTTGATATTTTGCAAAAGATTAGCAATGTTCTCTACTCCTGAACGCTGCTGAATCTTTTCTGCCGCCTTTTTAACTGCCTCTTTCAAATCATTTACATCAACGGGCTTCAATAAATAATCGATAGCGCTGATACGAAATGCTTTGGCTGCAAACTGATCGAAAGCAGTTGTAAAAATGATAGCAAAATTGATTTGATCCAGCAACTCCAGCATTTCAAAGCCGTTCATCCAGGGCATTTGAACGTCCAAAAAAATAAGTTCCGGCTTTTGTTTTTTGATCGCAAGTAGTCCTTCTTTCGGGTTTGTGCAGCATTCAAGTATTTCGATATCCCTGCAATGTTTTTGCAGATCGAAGCTAAGGCTATCGATACAATGTTGTTCATCATCTATGATAATTGTCCGTATCAATTTCTATTTTCTTTAAATGAGATAATTACTTTAGTTCCTCCTGATTCACCTGATTCATTCTTCTTGTCAATAATTGTTATTGAGTTTTCCCGTTCATTCAGCAATTTTTCCAAATCCAATCTTGTGTGAGTTAAACTTATCCCATTTAACTGGTGACTAGCTTGATATTGCGCCTCGTGTTGTTTCGACAACGCACGGCCAATACCATTATCATCAATAACACAATCCACTCCGCCATTTTTTTCATTTATGGATACTATTACTTTCCCTCCATTTTCTATAGGCACCAAACCATGCCAGATTGCATTTTCAATAAACGTTTGCAGAAGCAAGGCCGGCACTTTGATGTCTTTGAGGTCTATAGCTTCATCTATATTAAAAACAAAATCAATTTTATTGTCAAACCTCAGCTGTTCCAATTTTGTGTACAGCTTGCCGGTTTCAATTTCTTCAAACAAGCTGATCTCTCTTTTATCAGAATTCTGGAAAAGTGTGCGGATGAGTTTCGAAAAGGTAGTTAGATAATTTGACGCTTTGTCATTTTCATTTTTAGTGATCAATGATTTGATTGAATTCATACTATTAAAAATGAATTGAGGATTCATTTGTGCACGAAGAGATTGCGTTTCCATTTCAACTAACCTGATTCTTAAATCATTTTTTTCCTGTTCTGTTTTTTTCAAATCCCTGATATAATGTACCGCAAAATAAATTGCTATCCAGGCAGTACCAACTGTCAATGTCTGTTCGTACGACCAAAACACTTCACCCCAAAAAGAAAGCCTGAAAGAATTTGGAGGAAGATTTTTATAAAGCAGCCCGGTAACTTCCAATACCCATAAAATAAACGATGTACCCAAAAAAGCCACTATCGAATTTAATAATAGCAGGTAAATTATTTTGGTCACTGTGTTCTTATTGAGGATCTTAAATTGTTTGATTAAAAACCGCAAAAAATGGCTAAATGCTAGTCCGACTATACTTGCCATTAGACTGTTCATAAAAGGCAGTCTGATAATGAGATAATCAAAAAGAAACCAGGCGCCCCAGCCAATCAACTGATATTTCCAATATGTTGAAATTGATACTTTCATTTAGTTATTGTCTTTCCTGGTTAAAAGTGAGTGTAATTCTTGTTCCGGCTGGTTTACCGTTTATATCTGTTTTGTCAGTAATATCTATCACATTATCCCGGTCGTTAAGAATTTTATCCAGCTCCAGTCTTGCCCTTGTAAGTCCAATCCCTTTTGATTGATAAGTAGATTCATAATGATTTTTGTATTGCTGCGATAATTTACGGCCTATTCCATCATCATCAATTGTACAATGTATAATGCCTTTGTTTTCTTTTGCAGAGACCAGGATTTTACCACCGGATTCTTTTGGCACGAGGCCATGCCAGATCGCATTTTCAATAAATGGTTGAATGATCAGTGCCGGTACTTTGAAGCTTTTCAGGTTAATTGATCCATCAATGTCAAAAACAAAATCAACTTTATCACCAAAGCGCATTTTCTCTAATTGCGTATAAAGTTTGCATGTTTCTAACTCTTCATACAAACCGACTTCACGCTTATCTGAATTGTGAAACAGTGAAAGTATAAGTCTTGAAAAAACAGTGAGATAGTTTACAGCCTTGTCATTTTCATTTTTATTGATCAGGGCTTTGATAGAATTAAGGCAATTAAATATGAAATGAGGATTCATTTGTGCACGTAGGGCACGGGCTTCCGTTTCAAGCAATTTAATTTTTAGATCAGCCTTTTCATTCTCTGCTTTTTTTATCTTCCTGGTATATTGAACAAAAAAATAAATAGCTGTCCAGGCGGTTGTCCTTATCAGTTGCCGATAATAAAAAAAAAGTGCGACACTAAAAAATGGAGGAGATGCAGATCCAGGCGGACGACTCCTTCCCCGCAACTCTACGGCATCAAACTCTAACGCTATGAAAATGGCTGCAAAAATATTGATAACGATATTTAGCAATATCAGGTAGATTACCTGCTTCGTGTATGTTTTATCAAAAACCCCAAGTGTTTTGAATAGCCATCTTAAAACATGTGTAAAAAACAGACCGGCTAATCCTATAACGATTATGCGTATCCAAAAAAAAGCTGAACCGTCCGGAATAACGATTAGATTGATTAAAAATAAATAAAGTGAATAACTACCCCACCCTATCAATTGACATTTCCAGTATGTTGAAATTGTTACTTTCATCAGTTTGTATTTGTAAGATAGCAGCATTATCGCCATTTGCACAATTACTTTCTTCCAATTTGACACTTCCATCTTGTAATCGACCATTTTAATACAATAAGAAGTTGAATAATTGAGTCAAAGAAATTTCAGTCTGCTCATAGGGATTTGAAGTTATGTCTTTTGGTAATTCCTTTTACCGGATTTCAAACTACAAGTCTAGTTGTGGAAACTGCAAAGCAAGAACATGATAACGCAAGATTTAACGATTAACATGCCCTGTTCAATTGTAGTTTGGTATCCAAAACCAACAGTATGAAAAGAATTATCATTTTCTCTTTGTTACTTGCTTTTGCAACAACCTCATTTTGCCAGCAAACTGTCCAAAAGCAATCATTGTCGCAAGCAGATTACCTGCAAAAAAGTAAAAAACAAAAAAAGACTGCTATGATATTTTTGGGCGGTGGAGCAGCATTAATTGTTACCAGTTTAGTAATTCCACAAGGGGAACCTACCGGATCTCAATTTGATCCTATTGGCGGCGGATTTTATGAAGGTTATAAAAATGATGGGATTAAAGGTGCATTGGTATTAACCGGAGTTGTATCCATGCTGGGTAGTATCCCATTTTTCATTGCTTCCGGAAAAAATAAGAAAAGAGCTATATCGATTTCTTTTAAAAATGAAAAATTCCCACGGTTGATAAAAAGCAACTTTGCTTACAGGCCTCTTCCTTCATTAAATGTAAATATCAGTTTATGAAGCTATCTGTAGAAATAATTAATTCCCCAAGATTTATTCTAGTGATGGCAATATTTTCTTTTTGCCTGTTCTTGGTCTTCCTACTGTGATGCATACGGCGAAATAGTTCTGGTAGCCGATTAGAAGTAATAATAAAGCTGAGTTGCAAAAACTGCAAACCAGGCAGGTGCCCACGCAAAATTCAATTATAAATAGACCTACCTGGAGAGTAGGTTTGAGTTGTCAATAAAATTTAAACAAACTAAAACCTAAGATCATGAACCGCATTAACAAAAAACTATTCAATCGGATTTTCTTCTGCATTATGTCTTTAGCCCTCATTATTACGGCTTCTGGCCAAACAAAAGCGATAAATAAATTTTACCTGCAAGGAGGTGCAGGCGGAGGCACTCATGAAAGCGTATACTACGACCTCGGCATTCAGGCCATTATTAAAAATAAATGGAGTGCCACACTATCCTACCAGGAACTGAGCATGACACCCAAAAATCTGCCAGCAGACTACCAGGGTGAAACAGGATATGTCTTGATTAGCTTTTATACCGATGACGTCAGTGCTATAATGAGTTTACTCAGTCTTACTGCCGGCAGGTATTTTAAGCTTGGCAAGAATACCTGGGCAACAACAGAAGCTGGTCTCTCCTATGTTAACGGCGAAAAAGTCAGTTTTCAGCATTCCCAGGTTACGAGTACCAATTTAATTTTTTTCGCATCTACCTCATCGAATTATACTACAACAAAAGAAAATAAATCTGCTGTTGGCTTTATGATGAAGACAGATGTCAACTGGGCTTTTTCGTCTTTCATGGGACTGGGTGCAGGAGTATTTGCCAATGTCAATTCAATCCAATCACCAATAGGTTTCCATATAAAACTATTGGTAGGTAATATGGGAAGGGAGAAAAAGAACAGGAAATAAACTGAAGCATTCCCCAAGTAAAAAATGTTTAATCATATCTGATTTTTAAAACAAAAAATTTACAATTATGAAAAAGATCATTCTTGCATCTGTCTTCGCAACATTGCTTGTAACAGCATGCAACAAGCAAGAAACGCCAGCACCGGCCCCATCACTTATTGGAAAATGGGGAGTCGTTAATATTCTTGATAAAGAGGTAGATAATGGTGCAATTGTGTATAATGATAATTACACAGGACAATCTTCCGATTATATGGAATTCAAAAATGATAATACTTTGGGCTTATTTGTCGATGGATTTGGTCTCATTTTAAATTACAAGCTATTACCAAATAATAAAGTTGAAATTTCTGGAGATACCTTGACGATCCAAAGTCTAACGGCAAACAGCGCAATCCTTTACCAGAAAGATGACAATGGACCTAATAGTTATGAGGAAACAACATATAATCTAAAAAGATGAGTAAAATAGTTGCTTCAAATTGCCTTAAAATAAAAAGAACACCGGAAGATCAACCGGTGTTTTTTTTAAGATTTAAATCTCCAAATATTTTACTTGGTCGATCCTCCAAATACTTTCTTCAACAGATCAGATGTCCTTGCTGCGGGGTTGCTGCGGATATTTGCCTCCTCTACTGCGATCCTGTCAAATAAAGCAAATAATGTTCTATCAGCAACATAGTCTGCTATATCGGGGTTCATTTTTTTTACAAAAGGGACTTTATTATACCTGGTAACAGCATCGCCATAATATTTTGTAGCATTTGTTTTTTCAAGTGATTTATTTATCACAGGCATAAATGCCTCTTTCAATTTTACTGAAGTCTTTGAACGGAAAAATTCTGTAATAGAATTCTTGCCGCCAGTTACCAGTTTCAATGCATCTGTTACTGTCATTTGTTTAATCGCATCAACAAAAATCGGCGTAGCGTATCCTACGGCATCCTCAGCTCCGCGATTGATCGCTTCAATTGCATCATCACACATTTTGCCCATACCCATATCACGCAAAGTTTTTTCCATTTTTTTGGCATCAGGGGGTAGCAAGACCTTATAAAGTTCACTCTTAAAAAATGCGTCAGGTTTGTTAAGAAAAGAAACAGCTGATTTAATGCCATTATCCAATGCTTCTTTCACACCTTTTCCCGCTTCTTCCTCGGTGACACCCGAATCTTTGTTGAGTTTCTTTTTTACTTTGTCTAAAATGGATTGGGAATTTACGGTAGCAGCGAGGCTAGCTGACAGTAAAATGAGTAAGATTTGTTTCATAGTTACTCAAATGTACTCTAAAAATTTTGCCGGTAAAAGAGGCAGCCCCTTCTTTTGAAAATTATAACATTATACCTCTAAGGCTTCTTTGCGTTTTTGAATTCTTTCGCGGATAATCCGGAAAAAGCGGGACCTCTCCTTTTCACTCACTTCGCTGATAAGGGTAGAACGTTTCATCTGCGTTTGCATATGATTGTACATATTCTCAGTAAAAGCCACGTCTCTTGTCATCATAAAGTTAAAAGTCGTGTGGGTCATAAATCCCATTTTCAAATTATCAGTAACAGCGAGAATAGAATTGTCCCCCAACAATACTTCATTAAAATACATTTTATATTCCCCTAATGGCTTTTTTTCCGGATCGTCCATTTTGAACTTATATCCTAGCGTCGCCTGCTTTTCCAGGTGATCCCATGTTTTTTCCAACGCCTCATATAGTTTTAGAACGTCGTCATCTGATTCAAACACATCTGCATCCCTGTAAAATTCTATCTGTCTAAAAAAAACACTCATGCTTTCAATATTCCATATTTCCCGGCTTGCAAGCTGGTAATACATTCCCAACACCTGCTGATCCAAATTAAATAATTCGTCAGGGTAGTCAGAAAACTTAAATTTTCTTTTTGCAAACCCTGGAAACTGGAGATATGTTTTGAGCCAGAAAAACCATTTAAAAGCTGCAAACTCCCTTATATAAAAGTGATGAAAAATAGGCAAGTCTTTACAAGAATAATACAGCTCTTTATTCTTAAAACTGTTGAAATAAGCCAATGTATGCAGCATATCAGTCAGGTATTGATCAAAGCCATATGTTTTTTCGTTGACAATATTTCCCTGGAACAACATTCCGCCTGTTGAAATACTCATTAACTGGTCCAATGAAATTTTAAAATGATTTGCCAGGATATATACTTCTTCAAAAGTAATTTGCTTTTCACTCCGCATGCGCCTGTAGGCACTATCGCTGCTAATATTTAAAAGCTTACCCACCTCATCCGCTACTGAAAGGTCTGGTGGAATTTTGTTTTTAATAATTTGAAAGAGTTGTTGTTGAATTTCATTAATGTCCATAGCTGCAGCTTTTTTTTAAAGAGACATTTAATTAATGCTTATTATTTCGAATGTCTAATAAATTTTTAAGTTTAGGTTTTGGTAAGCAATGCCTCTTTTCTTCGGGCAATTCTCTCCCTTATTATTCTGAAATATCTTGATCTTTCTTTTTCACTTACTTCACTGATCAGGGTAGATCTTTTCATGAGGTTTTGCATGTACGCATACATATTTTCATTAAATGACACATCCCTTGTCATCATAAAATTAAGGGTAGTATGTACCACGATCGACATTTTTATATCATCCAACAATACCAGCATCGAATTATCTCCCAAATGCACTTCATTAAAGTACATTTTGAATTCTCCCAATGGTTTCTTTCCAGGATCGTTATGATTGA
>DASTZB010000023.1:0-10706 GCA_035764525.1 Chitinophagaceae bacterium
CATTCACCCGGTTAATCCATTTGTTCCTACAGTTCATTGCAATTATCGTATGTTCGAATTGTACAATGAAAACAATGAGGCAATTGATCGCTGGTTTGGCGGCGGCACAGATTTGACTCCTTATTATTTATTTGAAGAAGATGCAAAACATTTTCATCTAACTTATAAAAATGTATGTGATGTGTTTGATGCATCGTTTTATCCAAAGTTTAAGAAAGAATGTGATAACTATTTTGTGAATTGGCACCGCAATGCTGAACGCAGAGGTATTGGCGGAATCTTTTATGATTACCAGCGCCCCGATAATAATCATGATGTGGATTTTTGGATGAGTTTTGGAAAAGCATGCGGAAATGCATTTATTGATGCCTATATTCCAATCGTTGAAAAAAGGAAGAACACAAGTTTTACGGCTGAAAATAAACACTGGCAGGAAATAAGACGTGGACGATACGTAGAGTTTAATTTAGTTCATGACCGTGGTACGTTGTTCGGATTAAAAACAAATGGACGGATTGAAAGTATTTTAATGAGTCTTCCTCCAACAGTTCGTTTTGAATACAATTACCAACCAAAGGTGGGATCGGGGGAAGCGGATTTGATCAATGCTTGCCTGCATCCAAAGGAATGGGTAAAATAGTAAAACAAAAAATATAAATTTTAAAAATGAAGACAGCATTAGTGATCATCGACATTCAAAATGACTATTTCCCTGGTGGGAAAAATGAATTAATAAACAGTTTAGAAGCCAGTCTGAAAGCCAAAGACCTATTGGAACATTTCAGACGAAGGAATTTACCTGTTGTGCATATTCGCCATTTGTCGGTGCGGCCCGGATCTACTTATTTTATCCCCGATACAGAAGGTGCAGAAATTCATGCCAATGTACAACCGCTGCAAAATGAGCATATCGTAACAAAGTATTATCCGAATAGTTTCAGGGAAACAGATTTGCATGATTATTTACAAGAACAGGAAATCGAACAACTGGTTATTTCCGGAATGATGTCACACATGTGTATTGATTCCACTGCACGTGCTGGCAAGGATTTAGGTTATCGGATTGCGATTGCCGAAGATGCATGTGCTACCAAAGATTTACCCTTCCAGGATCATAAAATTCCGGCCCAGGAAGTTCATCGGTCTTTTATGGCAGGATTGAGTCAATACTATGCAGAATTCAAAACCTCGCCTGAATTAATTGAACAGTATAAAGAATTCAAAAATGTACTTACAACGACGGAATAGAATATTAAGACAATCGCCCGCCATTCGTTCATTGGTTACTGAAACAAGTCTTTCTCCCAATGACTTTATTGTTCCCTTATTCATTGATGAAGGAACAAATGTCAAAACAGAAATCGCATCCATGCCGGGCTATTACCGTAATAGTCTTGACATAACTGTGAAAGAAGTAAAAGAGCTGTGGAGTATGGGATTAAAAAGTGTGTTGCTCTTTGTAAAATCAAAGGACGAATTAAAAGATAATACAGGTAAAGAAGCCTGGAATAAAGATGGATTGATGCAAAGAAGCATTAAAGCCATTAAAGATGCAGTGCCTGAAATGTATGTGATGACAGATGTGGCACTTGATCCATATTCCTCTTATGGACATGATGGAATTGTAAAAGATGGAGAAATTGTAAATGACGAAACAGTTGAAGCTTTGGTAAAGATGAGTATTAGTCATGCTGCGGCTGGTGCTGATATGGTTGCACCGAGTGATATGATGGATGGACGTATCGGGGCAATTAGAAAAGGATTGGAAGAAAGTGGATTTATCAAAACAGGCATCATGAGCTATAGTGCTAAATATGCTTCCTGTTTTTATGGCCCTTTCCGTGATGCATTAGATTCTGCTCCCGGCTTTGGTGATAAGAAGACCTATCAAATGGATTATTCTAACCGCATCGAAGCTATTAAAGAAACATTAATGGATGTGGAAGAAGGGGCAGACATTGTAATGGTAAAACCGGCATTAAGCTATTTAGATCTAATTCGTGAAGTAAAGAATGCAGTAAATGTTCCGGTGAGTGCCTATAACATCAGCGGTGAATATGCTATGATAAAAGCGGCGGCTGCAAAAGGCTGGATCAATGAAGACAAAGCGATACTGGAAGTGTTAACTTCTATTAAAAGAGCCGGAGCAGATCTGATCGCAACTTATTTTGCGAAAGATGCGGTGAGGCTGCTCTCTTGAGTGTCAAAAAAATTTATCTCACAGATTGCTCGGATTGTCACGGATTAATTTCTATGAAATCTGTGAGTACCAAGAGCTGAATAGAAATTCTAAAGTACAAGTGTGCGACGCAAGGAACGATGATTTGAATTACTAAAGCTGACTACAAAATAATTTTTAATGTACGATAAGAGTAAGCAACTATTTGATAGAGCACAGAAAAGTATACCTGGTGGAGTGAACTCTCCGGTAAGAGCATTTAAAAGTGTCGGCGGCACACCGATATTTATGAAAAGCGCTAAGGGCGCCTACTTATTTGATGCGGACGGAAACAAATACATTGATTATATCGCATCATGGGGACCAATGATCTTAGGTCATGCATATGAGCCAGTAGTGAAAGCCATCCAGGAAAAAGCCTTGGGCTCAACTTCTTTTGGTGCTCCAACAGAATTGGAAATAGAAATGGCCGAGCTCATCATCAGCATGGTGCCAAATGTTGACCTGATAAGAATGGTAAGTAGCGGTACAGAAGCTTGTATGAGTGCTATTCGTTTGGCAAGAGGATATACTGGAAGAAATAAGATCATCAAGTTTGAAGGACATTATCATGGGCATGCAGATTCCTTTTTAGTAAAGGCGGGAAGCGGTGTGGCTACTTTCAATATCCAAACAGTGCCTGGTGTAACGGCCGGCGTAGCAAATGATACTTTAACCGCAGCATACAATGATTTAGAGGCGGTGAAAAAATTAGCAACACAACATAAAGGAGAAATTGCAGCTATTATTGTTGAACCGATTGCAGGTAATATGGGATGTATTTTACCGCAGCCCGGTTTTCTTGAAGGTCTAAGAAAATTGTGCGATGAAGAAGGCGTCCTCTTTATTTTTGACGAAGTAATGACAGGTTTTCGTTTGGCTCCCGGCGGTGCACAGGAAAAATTAAATATCAAAGCTGATCTCGTTACTTATGGAAAAGTAATTGGCGGCGGGATGCCTGTTGGTGCATTTGGCGGTAAGAAAGAGATCATGGAGCGTATCGCACCGCTTGGCAACGTTTACCAGGCAGGAACATTAAGCGGTAATCCTATCGCTATGATCGCTGGCTATACAATGCTGAAAGAATTAAAAAGCAATCCCTCCATTTATAAAGAGCTTGAGGAAAAAACTATTTATTTAAGAGATGGTCTGAACAAAGTTTTGAATGCATGGGGACAACCTTATGTAATCAACCAATTTGGTTCCATGATCAGTATTCATTTCAGTGATCATCCTGTTACTGACTTTGCAAGTGCCTCGTCAGCCAACAATGATCGATTCAAAAAATATTTTCATAGCATGTTAAAAAGAGGAATCTACTTGCCGCCATCTGCATTTGAAAGCTGGTTCCTGAATAATGCATTGACAAAAGGAGATCTTGACAAAACTATAGATGCAACAAAAGAAAGTTTACATGAACTATAAACGAATTTTCTTACTTTGATTTTGCAAAAAGGTAATTCTTGATTAATTGCTGTTCTTTTTCTGAAGTGATCTTTGCTCTACTCAACATTTCAGGTAATACTTTTTCCCAACCATTGATTGTATAATCATTGGGCTTATGCAAATAATGGCAGCCTGAACAATTGAATTTATACAACTTAAATCCTTGTTGAGCTTCTTCAAGGTTAAGGCCGGGAACTTTTTGTTGCATTGTTGACAGGTCACTTTCTGCCGGTTTCAGGTTTGAAACTGTTGCGCAGCCGATAAATGCAATGCATGTAATTATTATCAATATTTTTTTCATAGAAATTAGAATGAGATGCCGATTAATATTCTTGCTTCTGCCCTTTCGTGTTCGTCCAGTACTTTATTACCAGGAGCTATATCTGTTTTATGCAGGTTTACCCATTGAGGCAAATAATTGGCGATCACAAACCAGCGGTTGCTGCGGAAATTGATAGTGGGTCCGCCAAACAATACTGAATGCACCCATCCTTCTTCTTTTGTGATGTCATTATGATTTCGCAATTCCAAACCAATACCTATATTTTTTGATGCATTATACATATATGCAAGATCAAGTTCTACCGGCATTTCATATTCATCTGATTCCACTTTTCCGTTTTTCCATTCAAATTCTTTTTCAAATTCATATACACCATTAAATGCAAAAACATGTTTGCCGATGACTTTATCAAGAATTATTTTCGTTTCAAGTTCTACTTCATCGCCTCCCTTGATACCCCATTCGGCATATAAAGCAACTCCAAGTTTATTAGCAACAGGATCGCTGAGTTTTACTTTCCACTCATTACTGAAACCGATTTCATTTGATGTAGTGGTTTCATTTGCCGAAGTGCTATAACGCTCCTGGTAACGATTAAAGTAAAATGCAGTCTGCCAATTTTTACCTAAGCCAAATTCAAGTTCCATCCGCTGATCCTGTGCATGAAAGAACTGACCTGCATGTCCAAAACGGGAAGTGTGCCAGAATTCAAGATCAATAGCACCTTTCGGCAATACTGTGCTCTGATAAGTCCGTACAAAATTTCTGTCCTGAGCCTGTGCTGTTACGAAACCTGAAGCAATTGTAATGAGTAAGGCAAATTTTTTCATAAGTTTTATTTTTCTGCTGCAAATGTCCTTGTGGAATATGATGATCACTTACGGAAAGAGAAAATCGGTTTACGCAAAATGGAAAACATATTTTACATTCATGGAAACAACTGTTTATATGAAATTGATCGCCACACTCGCTGTTATTATTTTTTCATTGGCAGCTTATGCACAGGATAGCATGAATACTCATTATAAAATTTATGATACCCGTACGAAACAGGTTATAACAATTGACAAAATCGTGACAGATATGGCTGACGCAGATGTTTTATTTTTTGGAGAAGAACATAATGATAGTGCCGGCCATTATCTGGAAAATGAAATATTCAGAGCATTACACTCACAATATGCAGATAAAGTCGTTTTAAGCATGGAAATGTTTGAAACAGATGGTCAGCTTGTTTTAAATGAATATCTCGCAGGCACAATTGACGAAGCCCGTTTTTCAAGAGATATAAGATTATGGAGCAATTATAAAGATTACAGGCCTATGATAGAATATGCGAAACAAAATAAGATACCAGTAATTGCTGCAAATCCGCCAAGACGCTATGTAAATCTTGTAAGCCGTCGCGGTATGAGATCACTAGACAGTTTATCAAAAGATGCAAAGAAATTCTTACCGCCGCTACCTTATGATACATTAACTGGTCGTTACCGGGAAAAATTTGTGGAGATAATGAAAGGTGGTCCCGGTGGTGATAATCCAAATGTTTATTATAGTCAAAGTTTATGGGATGCCGGTATGAGTTATCGTATTTATAAATTTTTAAAAGATAATAAGCACAAAAAAGTATTTCATTGTGTTGGTGGTTTTCATTGCGAAGAAAAGCTGGGCACAGCGGGCCAGTTACAAATGAGAAATAAGAAATTAAAAATTTTAAACATCGCCAGCTTTAGCGATGCTTCTTTTAATAATCCTGATTGGGAAAAATTCAGTTATAAGGGAGATTATATCATTCTTACAAACCCTGATCTGAAAAAAACGTTTTGATAAATAGCAAAGTAAGATTGCTTAATTTGTCTGCCATGTAACTGAGCGTCTAGATAAACAAAAATGCCTCCACAAAAATCTATGAGAAGATCATTCTACCTTCTCTTCTCCCTTTTTCGCCAGTTCCACTATATCCCCTTTTGTAAAAAGGACAGATTTCAATATGGTTCGCCACTCTGGTTTTTTGCGAAGCAGAAATTCAAGATCCATTCCAAAATGTTTCATTTCTTCGTGCTGCGCATTTTCCATTATTTTTTTTGCAGCCTTATCTTTTTCGACAGATATGCGTTGCTCATACCAGCCAATGGCCTCGGCTTCCTCTGTTAGAGAAGTGATCATCCGGGCAAATGTCCTGGTTGCTGCTGAAAGTTCCTCTGGTGGTTCGTGGTACTGATGAAATCCCATTTTGAAAGTTTTAAGAGTGATTGTATTGATTTTATCGATTCTGAAGTTCAGATCTAAAGTCGCAATTTTATTCCACCATTCATTACAAATCCATCAAGTGGTGCATAAATATCCCTGAACTGGGGATTGTCAATTGTACCGGTATAAATAGTATCAAATTTCGTCTGTCTTGCGTCGGTAAAGTTTTCAAAATTGAGGTATAAAGAGAATTTCTTCCAAAGCTTTTCCGCCATGAAGCCAGTTATCCAATACGATTTACCAATTGCTCCATCACTCAATTGTTGTTTGCTGAAATAGTAAGCCTCCAACCCGATCTTCCACTTTTCTTCTACCTCATAAAGCAAAACATTGTTGAGCCGGTGACGCGGAGTTAGAAAGTTCTCGGTTTTTGTTGGTCCTTCATGCAGGTAAGCCTTGGTATAAGTATAACCAATAAATAATTTGAAATTCCCATATGCCAATTTCACATTTGTTTCCATTCCCCTGCTATCAAAATGACCTACCACGTTTTTAAAACGATAAATTGGTACACCAGGAAGCGATTCCAATAGCAACGGATCATGAATACGTGTATAAAAGAAAAGATGATTGATACTAAAGCTAATTTTATCATCAGCAAATTTTGTACGGTAATTGATATCAGCATTCACCCCATAACTTCTTTCCATTTCATTTTCATCTGGATCTATTGGAAGGACGTTCTTGTATAATAATCTTTCACTTTCTTCGGTAAAAATAGTTGGTGTTTTATAACCCATGCCGCCCCCGATACGTGAAGAAAATTTTGAAGAGATTTTAAATAACATCGAAAGACGAGGTAGAACTGCAAATCCATAATCTTTTACATAATCACCACGAAGACCCGTTTCCATACTAAACTTGTCACTGATCTTAAGATTGTTTTGAACAAACAACCCGGTTGTGATCTGTTCATAGTTTCTCGACGGAGTTGCTGTCAATTGTATTTCCTCGAAACGTTCTGTTACAAAATTTATACCCGCATTCCATTCGGATCTTTCACCATGATAAGAATATGTTGCTTCGCTAAATGTACCAGTTTGTGTTCCGTTGAATACATAACTGGTGACATCTATTACCCTTTCAAAGCGATTAATGCTATTTTTTAGGGTGAACTGGCTTTTGTCATTAAAGTGATGATCCAATAAAAGCTGTGAGCTGTAGCGGTCCGTGTTATTTCTTTCAGTATAACCAGAAGGTTTATTTCCTTTAATATATTCTATATCACCGCCGGTTCTTTCCTCGGTTGTAATATTTCCACCGATCATCAATTGTGTTTTCTCTTTTATATAAAAGAAAAGTTTGGGATTAACTGTGTATCGTTCAAATTTTGGAATAGCAGTTAATCCAACATCGGAGGGGTCGTATGCTGAATTGCTATTGCGTGAAGCAAATAAAGTCATTCCAACCTTTTTAAAGTTTTGTCCATAGAACCCGCTGGCATTTATTCCGCCTGCACTTGTTATATCAATATGAAAATTCAATTCTCTTTCCTCTTTGGGAGTTTTGGAAATAAGATTTACCAGTCCGGCAATAGCCCCGCCTCCATATAAAGTAGAAGATGATCCTTTGATCACTTCAAATTGTTTCAGATCGAGTGGTGGTGTTTGCAATAAACCTAATCCTCCACTGAATCCTGCATATAAAGGCAATCCATCTTTTAATATCTGCGTATATCGTCCATCTAATCCCTGGATCCGGATTGAAGCGTTTGCAGAAGTGGCTGATGTTTGTTGTGTAGTGATACCAGTACTTTCATTTAATACCATTCTTATATCACCCGGTTTCATATTTGCTTTCTCATCCAATTCTTCTCCCGCCACAAATTCAACTCTTGTAGGAATATCCCGTATAGTCCTTGTACTCCGTGTCGATTGGATCACCACTTCTTCTTCCTCTTCTTCGGCTGTTGCCATTTCTATTGTTACATCCTGATCTGGCGGAAAGTGGCAGGTAACTTCCTTCTCAGCATAACCAACTGATGTGATCTTGATCGTATATTTTCCTGCAGGAATATCTTTTATCTGAATTGTTCCCGTTGAATCAGCAGCTAATGTTCTTTTTAATTCTTCGAAAGTCACTGATGCCTTAGCGACACCTTCACCGGTTTCTTTATTTATAATTTTTGCTTTGAATGTATGTTGACCAGATGCAGTAAACACTGTAACCAGGATCACTGCAACTAAAAAAAATCGTTGCATAGGTAAATGATTAATTAAAAAACTTGTTGAACTTGATTTGGTTTATCAAACAAGTTTAGGAGGTTGCCAGAAATCATAATGAACATCAGGAATAGATGAGAGAATATACCCGGTATATTGAGGACCAGAAAAGACCGGAGCTATTTCAAGATTTGTAATTTCAAATGAAACCGTGAATCCGGAACAACCTGTACACGTAAAAAATGGTGAGCAACTGCCACAATCACCGTCCCCTTTTTCATGATTTGCTTCCTGTGCAATTTTATCTTCAGGACAATTGTCGAATGTGCAGCAGGGAATGGCAAAAAGAAAAAGTAAATAAGCTGATAATATGAAAGCGACTACTTTCATGGTTGATTTAAGCTCTTAACAATAATTCGCAAGGTTTTAGCCCGGTATGTTTTTTAAATGCGGTGGAGAAATGCGAGATAGATGAATAACCTAGCAGCATAGAAACTTCGGTCACGCTCAATCCTTTTTCATACAATAAATATTTTGCATGCTCCATTCTTTGGCTTTGATAAAAATCAAAGATGGTAGTTCCAAACATTTCCTTAAATCCTTTTTTCAGATAACATTCGTTGATCGCTACTTTACGGCTCAATTCTTTAATTGTGATCGGCTCGCCAATATGTTGAATCAATATTTCTCTTGCCTTAGTAATTTTATCACGATCAGCTTCGTTGGCAAGGAATTTACAATTGATCACATCAATTTCTTTTTCTCCCAGCATGCAATCAAGGCTGTAAAGCAGCAGCATCTGGGTTTGAGCATTGATGTAAATATTTTCGAGGCTATCCGTGAAAGTATGGTTCAGCAATCCCTCCAACACCATTCTTGTTTTGCCACAGAGCGGCAATATTTTAGTAAAAGAAGAAACGTGTTTGAATTTCAGTACATCATCACTCAATACCTCATTTCCTTTTCGCGTTACAAATTGAGAAATATGCGCCGGTGAAAAGCGGAAGCTCATGACATCCACGCTTTCTACTCTTTCCACACAAGATCTTGATGCACTGTATTTACACATATTGCACTCCGTATCTTTCTGGCGGCAATACACATTACCAGACACGCAGAATTTCAATTCAAGATAATTTTCCTTAGGCTTGCTCTTTTCGTAATGATAAACCAGCATGCCCATATCTTCCATGTTCCAGTTGCCGGTATTATGATACCTGTTAATAGTATATTGAACTGAACCGGGTATCAATCTTACTTTTTCCTGGAGCATTACAAACTGATCCTGTAAAACAGACTGACGGTAGGCAAGAGATAATATATCCGGAGGATTGTGCATTAGTCTGCAAATTTACAACACAAACTGCTAATTGCCTTAACATAGATCAATCATGACGATAATTCTACCTTAAAATGATGGAGTTTTAAAAAAAATTCTCTGTTTGGCTTTAACGATTAACTTTGCCGGGCCTCCCCCGAACAGATCGGGGGAGACTTTTATTAAATGATTCATCCCCACACATATATTCACCCAAATGCCCGTTTGGCAACCAATGTAAAGGTTGATCCTTTTACTGTTATTCACCAGGATGTTGAGATAGGTGATGGTACATGGGTGGGATCAAATGTCACAATAATGGAGGGGGCCAGGATCGGTAAGAACTGCCGGATCTTCCCGGGAGCTGTTATTGCTGCTATTCCGCAAGACCTAAAATTCCAGGGCGAATATTCACAGGTGATCATCGGCGATAATACCACTATCCGTGAATTTGTAACCATTAACCGCGGAACTGTTGACAGAGAGAAAACAGTGATTGGCAGAAACTGTCTTATTATGGCTTATTGCCATTTTGCGCATGATTGTATTGTTGGCAACAATTGTATTATGAGCAATAACACGCAGGTAGCAGGTCACGTTACAATTGGTGACTGGTCAATATTAGGTGGTATGACCGCTGTTCACCAGTTTGTTCGCATTGGTCAACATTCGTTTCTTAGTGGTGGTTCCCTGGTTGGTAAAGATGTGCCTCCTTATATTAAAGCGGCAAGGACTCCTCTTTCATATGCAGGAGTAAATTCTATCGGTTTAAAGAGAAGAGGTTTCGGTGTAGAAAAGATCAATCACATTCTCGATATCTATCGTTGCATATATAATAAGGGACTAAACACAACGCAGGCCATTGAATACCTGGACGAAGAATTCGATGCGACGGATGAAAGGGATGAGATCGTAACATTTATCCGCGAATCAAACCGCGGCATTATAAAACGCTTCACCAAAAACAGTGTGGATGAAGATATCGCTGACTGATGCGGGAAAACGCTTCAACCGCGACTGGATCTTTCG
>DASTZB010000024.1:0-4908 GCA_035764525.1 Chitinophagaceae bacterium
TAGCCCAATTGGCCCAAGTATATGTTGTTTAAAATAAAAAGTAATCAAGCCAACTATCATAAATACACCAGCCAATCCAAAACCAAGATGCCAGTTAACCTTTTGTCCTATCCATCCGCATAATAATCCGCCAAGTGTAGCTCCAATATTAATTCCCATATAGAAATAGGAAAAACCTGCATCTCTTCTTCCATCACCTTCTTTATATAAATTACCAACAATTGTAGAAATATTTGGTTTGAAATAGCCATTGCCTACGATCATGATTCCCATGCCAATAAAAAATGATTCTTTAACTGGGATCGCCATTACAAAACTTCCAAGTGCCAATAATACTCCTCCCCATAATATCGATTTTCTTTGTCCAAGAATTTTATCTGCCATCATCCCTCCGAGAACTGGCATTGCATAGATCAGCGATTGATATACTCCATAAATAATATTTCCTTTTACATCATCAAATTTGAGATAGTTCACCATGAACAGGATAAGTAATGCACGATTACCATAAAACGTGAACCGTTCCCACATCTCGGTAAAAAAAAGCAGGTGGAGCTGCTTTGGATATTTGCCTTTGAAATCCTGTATCTGCTCAACAGTTGGTTGCATGGAGATTTATTAATAAAGAAAGATAGCAAAACTTTTTCCTGTAAATAAAACAAGGCAGCTATTAGCTGCCTTCGTAAAAATTATTTTTATTTATCTTACTCCATGCATCATTTTTTTCAAAATAGGAGATAACGCATATAAAACTAATCCAGCTAATCCGCATAAAACCACAAATAGCATAAAGAAATCGTAAATGGTTTTTAATTGAAATCCTGCAAAAGTTGGATATTCAACTTTGATGATCTTTTCTTTTTCAATAACATCTAATTGTTGAGTGGTAAGAACGGAATCTTGTACTTTAAAGATCTCTACAAAGTCCATGTTATTCTTAAATCCTTTATCATAATCAACTGTTGATGCAATTTTATTTTTCGCTAACGTATAAAGTTCTGCGCCGGTGGCGGCTTTTTTTCCTTCAAGAATACTTTCCAGGTTAATGTTTTCCTTGTTCATATTAATATAGGCTTCTGAGGTTGGCGGCAACAAAGCACCCAATATACCTGTAAGCACATATCCCCCAGCATTACCTAAGAACCAAACACCCATCAATAATGAAGCAAATCTTTTTGGCGCTAACTTGGCCACAAGTGATAGACCAATCGGCGACAAACACAACTCACCCCATGTATGAAGCAAATAAAGGACGATCATCCAAATGATCCCAACTTTACCAGCGGTCCCCAATCCTTTTACCTGTGTCGCAATAATAAAATAGCCAAGTGCGATCAACATTAAGCCCCATGCTTGTTTTACCGGTGAGATTGGTTCAAGTTTCTTTTTATTCATCCATATCCATAGATAACTAAAAGGAATTGCAAAAACCATGACGAAAATCCCATTGAAATTTTGAACCATGCTTGGAGGCATGTTCCATCCGAGTATATTTGTGTCTGTTTGATTATCCGCAATAAAAGTTAACGAAGAGCCTGCTTGTTCAAATGCCCCCCAAAAGAACATAACGAAGAAGCAAACAACATACAATACCCAAATCCTGTCTTTCTCAACTTTGGTAATTGTTTTATCTGATAATATCAGAAATCCAAGACTTATACCTGAAGCAAAAATGAAAGGATATAACCAACCCTTGATCCATGTCACACCGGGCCCATTAAATACAAGATGAAGACCGAATGTTATAGCTAACATTAATACAAACGAAATAACCATATTGGCAGTGGTGAACTTTGCACTTTCTGATTCACCTTCCGGTATATCGGATTTTTTAGGCTTACCGCCAATGGGAACTCCTGAAGGAGTTCGTACATATTTATCTTTTAAAAATAGAAAAGTCAATGTACCAATAAACATCGCAAGAGCAGCTGCAAGAAACCCCCATTTAAATGCTGACAGATCACGGATGCCATCATGCTTTATATCACCAAAAAAAGGACAAATAAATTGTCCCAATGTTGCACCGACATTAATGCCGAGATAAAAAAGTGTAAAGGCAGAATCCAGTTTGCTTTTTTGTTCTTTAGGATAAAGACTGCCAACCATTGAAGAAATATTTGGCTTGAAAAAACCATTTCCAAAAATGATAGCAAGCAAGGCTAGCCACATAATATTTGTGGCTAATGATATGTTTGTTGCGTATAAATTACCACTTAAAAAAAGTAACAATTGGCCGATTCCCATCGTGGTACCTCCTAAGAGTATGCAATTGCGGTTGCCAAGAAATTTATCTGAAATATATCCACCGAGCATCGGTGTCAGGTAACAAAGGCCAAGAAAACCACCATATATAATGGAGGCTTCCGTTTTTCCCATCAATAATGCGTCAGCAAGAAATAAAGAGAGCAGTGCTCTCATTCCATAAAAATTAAATCGCTCCCACATTTCCGTTCCAAAAAGCACCCATAACCCTTTTGGATGTCCTTTTTGATTACTAGCCTGTTGCAATATGGCCTGATCTCCGGCAGTTACATTAGTCATACAATCGTTTTTAATTTAACTAATCAGAATTGGTGAAAATATATTAGACCAAAATAAACAAAATCTTTCACTAAGTAATTTTTCATACTGGTTTAACTTTCTTGCCCGATATTCGCAATGCTTTTAAAAACCAAGATCCAAAATGCGAATCCTATTACTTGGCGCAGGTGGTCGCGAACATGCTTTTGCATGGAAAATTTCTCAAAGTCCTCTTTGCGAAAAACTTTTTATTACTCCTGGCAACGCCGGCACTTCTAAACATGGAACCAATCTTGACTTCGGTGTGAGTGATTTTGAGGCAATAAAAAGATGTTGCATTGATGAAAACATCGATCTTGTTCTTGTGGGGCCAGAAGAACCATTGGTAAAAGGCATTACAGATTTTTTGATCAGCGATCCGCTGCTAAAAGATCTCGATATCATTGGCCCATCAAAAAATGGCGCACAGTTGGAAGGCAGCAAAGCGTTTGCAAAAGCATTTATGCATAAATATAAAATCCCCACGGCTGCATATGGTGAGTTCACATTGGAGAATTATAGAGATGGCGTTGATTATATAAATAAACACGATCTGCCAATCGTATTAAAAGCAGATGGATTGGCAGCAGGCAAAGGAGTTGTTATTTGTGAAAATTATGTTGAAGCTTTGGCCGAGTTTGAATTGATGATACAACGAGCAAAGTTTGGCGAGGCAAGTAAAAAAGTAGTGATCGAAGAATTTTTACAAGGCATAGAGCTTTCGGTTTTTGCTTTAACGGACGGAAAAAATTATGTGCTGTTACCAGAAGCAAAAGATTATAAAAGAGTGGGGGAAGAAGATACCGGTCCGAACACAGGCGGTATGGGTGCTGTAAGTCCCGTGCCATTTGCTGACGAGATCTTTTTAAAGAATGTGGAAGAAAAGGTGATCAAACCGACGATCAAAGGATTAAAAGCTGAGAATCTCGAATACCGGGGCTTTATTTTCTTTGGATTAATTAAAGTTGGCGATGAGCCTTATGTGATAGAATACAATTGCCGCATGGGGGATCCTGAGACTGAAGTGGTGATACCGCGATTGAAAAATGATTTTCTTAAAATGTTAGTCGCCGCTACTAAACAGGAACTTAATAAAATAAAGATAGAAGAAGATGATCGTTTTGCTTGCACCGTGATGGCAGTCAGCGGTGGTTATCCCGGCGACTATGAAAAAGGCTATGTCATTCATGGGCTCGATAGAGTGGACACAGCAGAAAGTATTTTGTTTCATGCCGGCACTACAACGAAAGATGGAAACGCCGTAACCAATGGCGGCCGGGTTCTTTGCATTACATCATTTGGTAATTCAATTTTCGAAGCGGTTGAAAAATCCAAAGAGGAATTGCAGAATATTTCTTTCACAGGTATGTCTTATAGGAGAGATATAGGTTACGAGTTTGAATAAGATAATAATGTAACCAGCAGTAGTAATTCTATTTTGCTTCTCTTGCGTCGCACTCTTGTTAGTCAGGTAAATCTGCTCAGCTTTTTTCGTGAAACGTGAAATGTCAAACGTCAAAACCCAACATCGCATAAAATCGTTTCACTTTTCACGTCTCACGTTTGACGGCTTACATTTGCACAAACACTCTCCATGGCGGACATGCACTATCACGATTACCTGCAGCTTGATAAAATTCTTAACTCACAATTTCCCGAAAGTGATAAGCAAAATCTATCGGCGCATGATGAAATGCTTTTTATCATTATTCATCAAACCTATGAGCTATGGTTCAAGCAACTTCATCATGAAGTAGATGCAGTGGCAGCTATTATGAGCAAGCCGGCACTCAATGATAATTCTCCTGAACTGCAAACCGTTGTTCATAGGCTCAATCGTTGCGTTACTATTTTGAGGGTACTTGTTCACCAGATCGATATTATGGAAACTATGACGCCGATGGATTTTCTTGATTTCCGTGATATGCTTCGTCCGGCATCGGGTTTTCAAAGCTGGCAGTTCAAACAACTCGAAGCAAAACTGGGATTGAAATTTGATCAAAGGCACGGCAAAGAATATTATACAGCCCAATTAAGAAAAGAACATGTTGATGTTATTAAAGATTCAGAAAGCAATAGGTCATTGCTTGAACTAATAAATAGTTGGCTTGAACGAATGCCTTTGGCACCTCCATTATCTGATGACCCAAATTCTTTCTGGCAGATCTATAGAAAAAGTTATGAAGGAAGTCTCGCAGATGTAGAGAAAGGAAACTTATCAGCGCTTGATGAAGTCTTCTTCAACGTCGAACCTCAAACCTTAAACCTCCAACCATCTCTTTCTTCGACAGCATCAAGAGCCGCTTTATTCATTATGCTTTATCGCGGCTATCCATTATTACAACAACC
>DASTZB010000025.1:0-2085 GCA_035764525.1 Chitinophagaceae bacterium
GTTCCTGCCAGGTCTTTTACATTTCCGTTGGAAATAATTTTTGTTGAAGCTGCCAGCACCGATTCTAAAGAACCTTTTACGAAAGAAATGATTTTGCCTTTATGTGTTCGTATAATAGCTGCCCTTTTACGAAATGAATCAAAGCAAAATGATTTTACCAACGGATAATCATTTTGCACTTCTTCCAGGCTAAACCCGGCTTTCATTGCCAATGCAGCAAATGATGCTTCGGTTGGGTCACCAATGCAATACCAACCAGGATGATATTTGTCTGGCGGATTTATCTTACCTGTTGAAGAAAGAAAACCGGAAAGAAAAAAAACTTTCATGTCACCCAATGATTCTTTTTTCAATACCTGCCCCTGTTCATCGAGAATTTCACCTTTTGGCATGTATCCCAAACCCGAAACGGAAAACGTTATCCCGTTGAAATGACAACCGGTTATGGTCATTTCATTTTTTGTGATCGTACCCGTTTTATCCGAAGCGATAACTGTAGCCGAGCCTAATGTTTGTGCAGAGGCAATCTTTTTTACTATCGCCTTTCTTTTTGCCAATCGCCCCACTGCCAGCGCCAGTGCCATAGAAATTTGTGCAGGCAACCCTTCCGGAACCATTGCGGCAGCAACGCTGATAGAAAATACCAGCGCCACCGCCATTGAATCATTCAGCAATAAACGTGTACCGAAAAGAAGAATACCAATTACTAAAGTTGCGTAGGTGAGTTTTTTTGCTACATCTTTAATTTCAGTTTGAATAGGCGCATCGGTTGATTTAATTTTTTGCGAAGACGAGCTTATTTTCCCAATCTCAGTCTGCATACCGGTTGCATAAACAATCCCTTTCGCCTCGCCTCTTGCAACAGTGGTGCCCATGTATACACAATTCTTTATTTCTGAAACAGAAATGCTTTTTCCGGTAATAAATAAATGGTCTTTAGATGAGGGCAATGATTCACCAGTAAGTATAAATTCATTGGTAGAAAATCCGTTGGATTCAATCAAGCGGATATCGGCGGGAATACCCACGCCTTCGGAAAGCAATACAACATCACCCGGTACAAGGTCTTCTGAAAATATTTCTATTGGCTTCCCTTCCCTGATAACTGTGCATTTATCAACCACAAGTTTTTTAATAGATGCCAGGATATTTTCTGATTTCCACTCCTGATAAAAACCAATCAATCCATTCATCACCACAATAATCAAAAGTATGAGGCCATCTCTTGGTTGCTGCAGGTAAAAAGATGCCAGCGAAGCAACGATTAAAATGATAATAAGCGGGCTGGTAAATTGTCCGAGTAGGATTTGATAAACACTTCTTGTATTAACAGCCTTCAGGATATTTTTCCCAAACTTCAACCTTGCTCGCTGAATAGCTTTTTCATCGAGCCCGTTTTTCATTTCACTGCTAAACTGTGAAATAATGGTTTTAATATCTTGACTGTAATATTCCATTTACAGTCTGGTTTTAAGTTTTAGAACCAATTTTACAGGTTTTTCAAAATAAAGTCTGTTCTTTCAGCCGGTGTTAAAACAGGCACATGCAGCACAGGAAAAGGTAAAGACTCATACACTTCAGTTATTAAATTCGAAATTTCCTTTTGCGCTGCTTCATCCTCTCGTCTTGCATAATCATTGACTAACGGAAGCGAATCAAGAATAAATATTTTTTTGTAGGATGCGTTACTCAATGCATTTTCCAGCTTTGTATCAACCGGGAGATTCAGAAAAAGATAATATGCCAGTGCATCGGGCAGAGCTCTATCAAGAAACACTAAATCATGTGGTGAGAGAGCCGACTCCTGAATAATTTGCATTTCTAAAATTCCACGCTGGAACTCCTCTTGATTTTTCCTTATTTCTTCTACCGTTTTTCCAGTTATCATTTCCGTATCAATAAAATGTCTTGCATGTTCGATTGTGGTATGATAACCTAACATATTCAGACGGTTCACTACCGTGGTTTTGCCAGAACCTGGTCCACCTGTAATCACGTACCAGTTTGTCTTCCTGCCAGAATTATCATATGTATTGCCAGGGTTCATCAGGTGATAGCTTTCTTCTCTGATTCAATTTTTCTTTT
>DASTZB010000026.1:0-5214 GCA_035764525.1 Chitinophagaceae bacterium
CTTGTCCTTTTTTACAATGCTTGGTGCCCACATTGCCATGTAGGCCCATTTAATAATAGATGTATCAATAATCTTAGGATGCTTTTTCCAGGTCACCATGTCTGTGGATGAAAAGGCATCCAAAAAAACCTGTTGCCGGTATTTGGCAGAGTAGGTGGGGAAGATCCAATACGTGTTGTCTAGTATAACACCTTCAGGATCGGCATACCAGCCGTCAATGACGGGGTTGTGTGATTTTGTTTTTTGGGCATAAAGGGCTTGTATAAAAAATACGAAGAGAATTGCTAAGCATTTTACAGCTTTAATTAAATGGTGTATTGATCGTTTGTGTGACATTGGAATTTTCTTTTATAATCGAAAGTGGAAGATACGGTTGTTTTGCGTGGTTGCTGGTAGCTTAACTTGTAGTGATAAGTATTGAGAAAGATTATAGCGCTCAATAAATATAATATACAAACAGAGGGATGTGCATTGTCCCCCGCTGTTGGGGGAAGTATTTCAATCATAAAGATCTTTCAAGTGGGGGTGGACTTTGAGCTGCATTTTTATATCCACCCCCACTTGAAGTTTTACTTAGTTCAAGCATCCGGCCCCCGCCAGCGGGGGATATGATGAGTCTTTTGTTTTGGGTACTCTATTTTCTTTCTTTGTTTGCCCAAAAGAAAGAAACAAAGAAAAGGGCAGCCAAAAGCTAATGCTCCGCTGCTTTTGGCAGGCCAACGCACATGAGCATTCATTATTATTTGTATTCGCATCTCTTATTGAACTGGTTGTTGTAAGGTTTGCTTCATGTTATTCGCAATTTCTGGAGGCGCTGTCTTTTTCGTTTACATTCTTTATAGTCGTTGGTGTCTTATTGCAGACGAAAAAGATGGCGCTGGGAATTTCTTTATGTCTCAATAAAGAAAACAAATTACCATTATCGTCGATGTCGACGATAGGAATTGTTTGGCTCAGTTAACAGAGTACTGAAGTTTAATCAAGGCGTCCAGCAATGGCCGTACATCATTGCCGGTGTGCTTTCTTTCGTTCTTTCTTTTGCACATGCAAAAGAAAGACCATACATCATCGAAAGAATCAACGATTAAATGCCTCATCGCTATAACCTCTTGGCTTTTTCAATGTCAATTTCTATGCTTCAGTTCTTTTTTTTCATGCTTCAGTAAACTAAGCGACTCCGGATGAAGCATATAGGACGATGGTTGTGTCACTTAATATTAAATCAAATCTATGATAATGAAAAGGCTATTATTCCTTATCGCAATAAGTGTGACAGGCAACTCATTTGTGCAGGCACAGGTAGTAACGGGCAAAATCACCGACTCGAAAGATGGTACACCACTGGCGGGTGTAACAATTCAAGCTAAAGGACATACGGATGTAACAGTCAGTGATGCAGCCGGAAACTTCAGATTGTCAATTACCGCTGCAACAAAAACACTGGTTATATCACATGTTGGTTATAAGTCAACGGAAGTTTCAGTAACAGAAGGAGCCCTGGATATTAAACTGGATAAGAGTGACCAGGTATTAAGTGAGATAATGGTCGTGGGTTATGGTACTAAAATAAAAAAAGATGTAACGTCTTCTGTTTCCAAAGTTTCATCAAAAGACTTTCAAAATCTTCCCTTGCCTTCTTTTGAATCTGCTTTGCAGGGAAGAGCATCCGGTGTGCTGATAAACAACGGCAGTGGAAAATTAGGCCAGGGGCTTACAGTACAGGTAAGAGGCATTTCTTCCATTTCAGCAAGTGCGCAACCATTTGTGGTAATTGATGGTGTGCCTGTAGTATCCGGATCGCTTGCCTCTCCGGGAGGTGCAGCTTTAGTAGAACCCGATAATCCATTGGCCTCTCTGAATCCCGACGATATTGAATCGATCGAAGTTTTGAAAGATGCAGCCGCATCTGCCATTTATGGTGCAAGGGCATCAAATGGCGTATTGCTTATTACTACAAAATCAGGCAAAGTAGGCAAAACAAAAATTACGGCGGGGTACTTTACCGGGTTTAGCCAACCAACACACAAAAGAGAATTTTTAAATGCACAGCAATACCGCCAATTATTCGGCGATGCTGCCAACAACTCCAGTTTTAATGGAGCTTTCTGGAACCAGGATGATCCTGCTGACGCCTGGCTGCAGATTGTTGGCACAAATGACTGGGCGAATAACACCAATACCGATGTCAATTGGTCCGATCTTGCTTTTCAGGACGGAACGGTTAGCCAGTATTCGCTATCATTATCTGGCGGTGATGCCCGTACCCGGTTTTTTGTGAGTGGTTCTTACAATGACCAAAAAGGGATAATATGGGGTAATCGTTTTACCCGTGGCAACGGAAGAGTGAATCTGGATCATACGGTTTCTTCCCGTTTAAAAGTGGGATTGAACCTTTCACTCTCTGCTACAAAAAACTACCGGGTACCCTCAGATAATGATTTTGCCAACCCGGTTCAACTAAATGCGATGCCTCCTATTAATAAAGTTTATGATGATAATGGGAAATATAATACTGCCACTTTGTATTATAATAATCTTATTGACAGAGACGCGGTTTCTCAATTATCAACAGGTTTCCGCTCTTTAAGTAATATCTATGGAGAATTGGTAATTGCTCCCAATCTTAGTTTAAGAAGTAATGTTGGCTATGACTGGAATAATTTTTTGGAAGATTATTATTATGGAAAAGAAACCTTGACAGGAGCTCCCACCGGTTTAGGTCATGACGGACATACAACTAGTACACTACTGACAACTTCTAATATACTTACTTACAAAAACGATTTTAATAATATCCATTCCCTGGAAGCATTAGTGGGAATAGAATATCAATACGGGAGAACTATTTCAGGTACTGCACAAGGACAAGGATTTCCAAGCGACAGATTTAAAAAGCTGGCAAGTTCATCACAGATCACTACGGGTATTTCGAGTGAAACAGAATTCGTTTTTCAAACGCCATTTTTGTCAAGAGTGAATTATAAATTCAAGGATAAAATATTGGCAGGAGGCAGTATTCGTTATGATGGTTCTTCCCGCTTTGGTAAAGACAATCGTTTCGGCTGGTTCCCTGCTGCATCAGTTGGATACATTTTATCACAGGAAAACTTTATTAAAAACTTGAATGTTATTAGCTATTTAAAAATAAGAGGTAGCTATGGTACTACCGGTAATGCGGAAATCGGAAACTTTAGTTCACTAACCTTGTATTCCGCAAGGCCCTATGCAGAACTCGCCGGTATTTTTGCTTCACAAATCGGTGTACCTGATTTAAGTTGGGAAAGAACAAATCAATTTGATATTGGTTTGGATTTTGGTTTATTCAAAAATAGGATTTCGGCCGAATTAGATTATTTCAGTAAGGATACGAGAGATCTTTTGCTGAGTGCCCCTTTGCCGGCTACTAATGGTTTTACGAGTGTTGTACGCAATATTGGAAGTATGACAAACAAGGGTTTTGAAGTATCTGTAAACAGTAACAATCTTATCGGAAAATTTCGCTGGTCTACTTCTTTGAATGTTTCCACTTATAAAAATAAAGTAACCCGGTTAGTTGCAGAAGTTCCACCTGCAAGCCGGTTGTTAGGAAGACTTGCCGAAGGACAACCATTTGGACAATTTTTTGGATTAAAATATGCCGGCGTTGATCCTGCTAATGGAGACGCGTTATATTATAAAGAAGATGGTAAAACAACCACAAATGATCCGTCGGAAGCTGGTCAGCTGATCCTCGGCGATCCGAATCCTGAGTTCTATGGAGGCATCAATAACCATTTTACTTATAAGGGATTTGATCTGGATGTACAATGCCAGTTTGTATATGGAAATGATGTGTTCAATATGGCAGGATATTTCCAGAGCACCAATGGAAGTAACGGCTACGATAATCAAACAGTGGATCAAATGAATTATTGGAAGAAGGCTGGCGATATTACGAATGTGCCCCAGCCTCGTTTGTTCGATGGCAATGGTTCAGAAACTTCTTCCCGCTGGATTGAAAATGGTTCTTATTTCAGGGTTAAATCTGTGAATTTCGGTTATAATATTCCAGGCTCAGTTTTAAAACGTTTAAAGCTCGACAATGCCCGGATATATATATCTGCAAATAATCTTTTTACTATTACTAATTATTCTGGCTATGATCCTGAATTAAATACATCCGCTGCCAATGCTATAAGTCTTGGACATGATTTTTACACGCCTCCACAAGCTCGTACTATTGCCTTCGGTATAAACATTGGCCTGTAATCAATTTTTAAATCAAAAATTATTCAGATGAAAATTATAAGCAATAAAATAATATATGGTTGTTTGTTCATGGTTGCAGTGATAGCTTTGAATGCATGTAAGAAACTTGATTTGCAACCCCGGCAAAGCATTGATGCGACAACGGCATTAAGCACCGCAGCTGATATTGATGCGGCAGTGATTGGTTGTTATTCCATTATAGGAGGCGCCAATTTATATGGTGAGAATTTAAATTTTGCCTCTGAATTACTGGCATCATCCGGTAATTGCGCATGGGTAGGCACATTTACTGCACAGGATGAGATATTTCGTAAGAATATGCAAACCGATAATGGTTATGCCGGCGGAACATGGGTAAGTGCATATAGCGCCATAAATATGGCAAATAATGTGCTGGCAGCAATAGATGTTGTTACAGATCCGGGTCAAAAAAGTCAATTAGAAGGTGAAGCTCTTTTTGTAAGAGGAACAATGTACTTTGAACTGGTACGTCTATATGCAAAACAATGGGATCCGTTAACAACAAATAATAATCCCGGCGTTCCGATAAAGACAAACCCAACTAAGAATTTAGAAGAGGCGAGTGTAAAATTGCCCCGAAACACTGTAGCAGAAGTTTATCAGCGGGTTATTACTGACCTGACAGCAGCTGCAGCAAAACTTCCTGATGAAAATCCCAGGAGGGCAAGCAGATATTCAGCATTAGCTATGTTATCAAGAGTGTATTTGCAAAAAAGTGATTTTGCAAATGCACGTGATGCTGCCAACGAAGTAATCCAAAGCGGCATTTTTGAATTAAGCGCATCAGTATTAGCCCCCTTTACCAATAAAAATACAGCCGAATCTATTTTTGAGGTTCAGCAAAATGATCAGAATAATGCAGGGACCGCCAACAACGGTTTAACTACTTTTTATGCAAGCCTTGTTGGAATAGGGAGGGGGGATCTGAGAGTTTCTACTACCATT
>DASTZB010000027.1:0-7360 GCA_035764525.1 Chitinophagaceae bacterium
TACATCTACAGAAGAATTCATTTCAAGATTTCGTTTTTCGGATTTCAGGGATGAGGTAATACTTGTAAAAGGAGCCAGGATATTTTGCTTTGAGCAGATCATACAATTGCTTGAATTAAAAGTTCACCAGACAGAGTTGGAGATAAACCTGAACGCAGTTGCTCATAATCTTCAGCAATACCAAAGCCTATTACAACCCGCTACTAAGCTGATGGCAATGGTAAAAGCATTTGCTTACGGAAGTGGGGGCGCTGAAATTGCTAATACATTGCAATATCATCAGGTTGATTATCTCGGTGTAGCTTATGCCGATGAGGGAACTGAATTGCGCAAAGCGGGCATTACCTTGCCAATGATGGTAATGAACGCAGAAAGTGAAACTTTTGAAACACTTGTGAACAACAATCTCGAGCCTGTTATCTTTTCTTTTTCAATGTTGAAATCTTTAGATGGTTTTTTTAAAAGAGAAGGAATAAAAAATTATCCGGTACATCTTGAAATTGAAACCGGGATGAATCGCCTGGGCTTTGCTGTCCATGAAATGGATAAATTATGTAAGGAAATAAAGACTACTTCTTCTTTTAGAGTGCAATCTGTTTTTTCACACCTTGCTGCAAGTGAGGATGCAATGCAGGATGAATTTACTAATAAGCAACATGATCTGTTTGTCGATGCTTGTTCTACGTTAGAAAAGGGCATCGGCTATAATTTTCTTCGACACTTAGCTAATTCCGCTGCAATTCTTCGGCATCCTCAAATGCAACTTGACATGGTTCGTTTGGGTATCGGTCTTTATGGCGTTGATAGTTCTTTTTCTGGTAAACTTGATCTTCAGCCGGTAGCTACCCTAAAATCAACCATTGCACAAATAAGAAATTTGAAAGCTGGCGAAACTGTTGGCTATAATCGAAAAGGAATTATTGAAAAGGATGCGGTGATCGCAACGGTTAGCATTGGCTACGCTGATGGCTTTAGCCGGAGACTCGGAAACGGCGCTGGAAAAGTTTGGTTAAGAGGACAACTTGCGCCGGTTATCGGTACAGTTTGCATGGATATGGTGATGGTAGATGTTAGTGGTATACCCGGCGTAAGACAAGGTGATGAAGTAATAATCTTCGGGAAAGAAATTCCTATTCAGGAACTTGCTAATTGGGCAGGGACAATTCCCTACGAAATAATGACCGGCATTTCGGAAAGGGTGAAGAGAGTTTATTATGAAGAATAAGTTTCAATTATACCGTTCAACTGTGTGACTTTTATGACTTATTTGACTTAGCCTCTTCCCTCATTCTGCTTATATTTGTCCACTAAATCCCAGTAGGTGAAACTCAAGCATGTAATCTTCATTATTGCCATAATTATAATCATAGATCAGGTTTTAAAAATTTGGATAAAAACGAATTATCATTTTGGTGAAGCCAATGAAATTACGCCTTGGTTCCATTTACATTTTATTGAAAATCCCGGCATGGCCTGGGGCTGGAAATTTGGAAATGAAACGGGTAAAATTGTTCTGACCCTTTTTCGACTTGCTGCGGTGATTTTCGGAACATGGTATTTAGGCAGGATCGTAAAGAATCATTATCATAAAGGGTTTATCGTTTGCGCAGCACTTATCTATGCCGGCGCATTAGGGAATCTTATTGACAGTATGTTCTATGGAATGATCTTCGATAAGGGTTATGTCTTTGTTCCGGCTTTGAAAGACTACCAGTCGTATTCCGGAATTGCAACTCTTTCCACGAATGGTTATTCATCGTTTTTACATGGTTGTGTGGTAGACATGCTTTACTTCCCCATTTTTGATACCACTCTTCCAAAATGGGTTCCGTTCTGGGGAGGCGAACAATTTGAATTCTTTAGCCCAATCTTCAATATTGCAGATGCCTCAATATCTGTTGGTGTAATAACCCTCCTGATATTTCAGAAGCGGTTTTTCAAAAGAAAAAAGACGCATGAAACATATGCAACAATTGAAACCAGCGTTGATATCAGTGATAAAGTGCAGGTGCAATAAACCATTTCGTTTAATACAAGTCTCACCCACACAATGAGAAAAAAGCATTATTTTCATATTCCAAATATCACCTCATGAAGACTTTAGTTAAAATCTCGTCGTTGCTGATCTTTACGTCTGTTCTTTTTATGGCTTGTCAAAAAGAAACAAGCTTTGAACAAGGATCTTCCACGGCCTCAGTCGGTTCACTTTCGGTTGATGCATCTGGCAATTGCCTTGGGGCGGTTGTTTCAGGTACTTATTTTAAGGATACAGCGATAAAAGCTTCAAATTATGTTGATGTAAGTGTCCAGGTGGATACGATCGGTAGCTATGTAATTTCTTCTGATACGGTTAATGGATATTATTTTAAAGCGACTGGGTCCTTTACAACTACAGGTGCACAACCTGTAAGATTGATTGGCGGCGGTAAACCACTAGCCGCCGGCACTAATATTTTTACCGTAAAGTACAACGGCACATTTTGCGAATTTTCTGTTACTGTTACCGCCGCCGCAGGTGGTGGCAGCTCGGCATTTACAATAACATGTACCGGTGCAACGCCGGTAGGCACCTATGTTGCAGGTACAGCACTCACAGCTGCGAACACTATAACGCTAAATGTAAATGTGACTAATACTGGCTCGTGGAGCGTAACCACTGCACCGGCCGTAAATGGAATCATTTTTAGTGGCACAGGAACCTTTGCTTTAACCGGGGCACAAACCATAGTGTTAACGGGAAGCGGCACACCGACTGCTGCAGGAACAAATACATATACCGTAACGGGCGGTACCGGAACCTGTACATTTCAATGTACCGTTACCACAAGTGCGCCACCGGATTATTTTCCACGTACTACGTACAGTAACTGGAGTTATAATGAAAGTGATGGAATAAATTCTGACACTTCATTATACAAAGTGATTTCTCAAACGAAAACGATTGGTTCTAATACCTACAACATATTCATGTACACCTATGACGCTATCGGTCAGGGTTTTGATACATTGGGATACTATAGGAAAGCAGGGTCTGATTATTTCGAATGGAACGATATGAGCATTTATACGCCTCTTGATAACCCTTACTGGATGGAAATCAATTTTCTTAAAGATAACCAGCCAGTTAGTACCACATGGACATCCTCTCAGTTTTCAGGGCCCATCACTCAGTCAGGAACAACCACAAATTATACATTAAGATGGGAATTTACCATTCTTCAGCAAAATGTTACAGTGACAGTGGGCTCCACTTCTTATGCAAATACTATAAAAGTAAAGCAAGAATTAAAAGTTCTCCAGGGTACTAACTGGGTCCTTGCTTATTATTTAGAAAATTATTACGCAAGAGATAAGGGGCTTATCAAACAATACTGGTTCGATGATACAGGAGCTTCAATTTATACACAAGATATCAGGAGACCACCAGTAATTTACTAATCTCCTATTCTTATAGCAACAAAGCCCTGCTAGAGCGGGGCTTTTGTATTTATAGGCTCGTGGTTTTATTCATAACTGGCAAACCAATCGCTGTCTCTTTCTTCTACATTGTTCGCCTGGGCTTGCTTATCTATGTTTTGCATAAGTCTTGCTTCATCCTTTTTGGAATACGGATTTACCATCGGAAGGATTTTTAAGCCTTCAGCATACCTTTTCTTATTTCCGGATCTTGAATAAATGTGCAGGTAAGATTTTTTTTCAGTCTCCGACTGCTTTATAACTTTAAGGGGGTAGGCTGAAAAATAAAAGTTGGGTTGGCCTGGCGTTTTCATAGTGGGCGGGTTTTTAATTGAGAGTTTCATAGCATTATTGGAAACGTTAAATTATAAATTTTATGGTGCAAGCCATAGGTAATTTTTAAATAAAAAGCGGGGAGTTTTACCAGGATTTTCGACGTATATTTTCGAATTTTTGCATAATGGTCATGGAAACGGTGGGACAATTTAGTAATGATAAGTGTCGAGGGAAAATACTTTGCTGGCGCTTTTGCAAAAAAACTTACCACGCAGAATAATATCGAGAGCAGGCGGCGCCACATTAAGTAGCCTTTACTTTTTAAATATACATTTGAAATATGCTGGTAAGTTCATGATTTCTTACTTAATGGTCTTGCCTGGTTGATTATAAAATGAAGGTGTTGGTTCAAGCAACAAACAGCAACCAACGGAATTATTGAAATGTTCATTTGATAAAGAGCCATTTTCTTTATTCTTTTCATAGCCAATCCAGTATTTAATAAATTCAGCTTCTTTATACGTCACCAACCCTCTTGAAGGGTCTGCTAAGCAAAACACTCCAGTCTTTTTAGGTTTTGGCGCTTTGTAAATAACCACAAAGTGATTTTCATTAAAATGAAAAATGACTGGAATATCCTGCACAATCTTTTTCAACTGTTCAATATTTATTTTGACACCTGTGCTTTCAAAACCTATAGCTTCTGCTGCCTTACTGATGTTAAGCATAGAGGCTCCCGCTTCAGTAACCCGACATTTCCTCTTCAAAAAATTCAGGGCATAATCCTGACCATAATAATCAGCTACCATCTTCAGGCAGGTCGGCCCGCAATCACTTCTGCCCCTCTGTAAAGTCAATGGGAATTTCATAAGCCAGTAATTAATAGTTCAGGAATGGGGTTCACGTTTTTTTCTCTTGCTATCTTTGATTCGTAATGCCGGAACAAGTAGTCATATATCACTAACTCGTTTTTCCGCTGGTTACTTACAAATATGCGGTTGATGAACATGTGCAGGTAAGCGGGCATTAAGCGGTTCAGTTTTTCTTTATCTCGTAGAATGGATTCGGCATTTAAAATATCTTCAATGCAACTCCTGTAATCTTTGTTAGTAATTTCAAAATTACCAATAGCCCGTTTCAGGTCTTCATTTTCTTTCCACGCATCACTCATCACCAGTTGTACAGATTGCTTGTGTGTGCTGAATCGTTCTGAAATCTTTTTCTGTTCTGCTGACTTGATTTTGAATTCTTCGCTGAAATTTTTACCAAGAATTTTTATGAGATCCCTTTTTTGCTCAGTATTGTAATTAAAGGCTTCCAAAAATAAATCAATTGCTTTCAGCGCAACCTGCCAGCGGTATTGTTCACCTTCATCGCCTTCAAGCATGGAGATAAAATTCAACACTGCCACTGATTGGTAAAAGAAAATGTCTTCGCTCAGGTGCATGGTATCGAAACCATAACGCTCCACTTCCCGTTGGTAAGTTTCAAATTGTAAATTGTACACCTGTTGTGATGAAAGGTAAGGTTGCAGTTTTTTTCTTAACTGATCAATTATTTTTTTCCAGAAGCCACGCTGACTAGTATTATGAAAACGGATGCGGATATGATGGCCGGTATCATGATAGCGCAGAAAGAAAAATTTATCTATGATTTTTTTGGAAAGCAGTTCTTCAATAAATGGTTTGATAACATCTGTCAGTATTTTCTCTGCTGTTTTTGTACCGCAATATATTTTTGCATAGAGCCATTCTGAGCCGACCGGAAAAAACCGGTTAAAAGCTTTTTGTTTTACAGGTTCTGAAACAATTATTGACTTATTTACAGGTTCAGTTTTTTTTCTGCTAAAAGAGAAAATAAATTCACCGGCATGATGCCCATCTGGACTTTTGATCCAGCAACTCCCCGGTGTGTCAAGCGACTCAGTGAGTATCACGCTCCCTGTTTTATTTACTTCGGCCAGTAATAATTTGAGACAGAAAATATTTTCCAGGTGCAGGAGTAATTCATTGTCACCCTGGGAAAGTAAAACATATTCAGGCAGATTTTTCTTTTTTCTTAACCCGGCAAACTGCTGTATGAAAGTTTCATCGTTTTTCTGATCAAAGTTTTTTATTTCATCTTTTGTTAAGACCCATCTTGCTTTGGATAAAATAAATTTGCCATAGCTTACTCTTGGCAGAAAAGGTTGATTATCCAATGCACCCCATTGCCATCCTATCGATCGGATATTCTGATATTGCAGATCACATAGAAACTGGTATACAGGAAGAGTGGTCAGGCTGAAATTATGCGCCGTGGTCAGCCGGGGAATTATTTCTTTATTCAATCGCTTTGAACGTAGAACAACTTTGTTCGCTTCAATACCAACGAGTAAATCGTTGACCGGGATTTGAAATTCTTTATCCAGCGTGGTGCCACACAGGTAAGGTATTTCGTAATGCCGCAGTACAGGTCGCATAAGGATATTGCCGATCCTTGATTCAGGAAGATGAACAATCTCGGAAAAGATGGCATCCGGCCGGTGTGCTTCTTCTTCCTCCAATACCGAACGGGTTAATTTTTCGATCTCAGGATGCAAATGACAAAAACGTCCCAATAAATTTCCACCGGAAGGACCGGCTGGAGGCTGAAGGGTGATTGTATGATTTCCCTTTTCAATTTCTTCAGATGAAGCTGCATTGATTTTTATCATCATGGAAATTGAATCGGGCAGCCCGGCCACGGAAAGTTCTTTTGCTGAAAGTTTTTCGATTAAGAAATCCTCAATCGTTACTTCAGTCTTATTCTGAGAAATAGCCTGGTGATAAAGTTGCCACTTGAATGCCTCTGTCTCTGTATGCTGCTGTCCATCATCAGAAGCAATACCTTTCCCAATCGGGAGTTTGTCGATCAACGGAGATTCTTCCATTCCACTGGTTGCAAATCTTCCGTACCCGATCCCTGATTCGGTATCCAGTACTTCGGCCAATGGCACCCATTGCCCTTCATAGCGATTGATAAATGCAGTTTTGAAATCAGTAAAAGAATCTTTAAGGGAATTATCTGACGTTAATAGTTGCAAGACGCTTACTCCTTTCAAAAGTTCATCTTCAAGTTTCTTGTTAATTGTGCAGGATGCCCGACGATAACTATCTACCTGTAACAATGTTTTTAGATGAAGGGGAACTTCCAGCTGCTCGAGTTCCTGTGCAATTTCCGTGTAGATCAATTTCTTCGATTCACCATCTGAATGTTTTATCTGTTTAAATTTTTCAAACACTTTTTCCAGTTGCTCCACATATCTTTCACTATGCTGAAGAGTCTTTAGTTTGCGAAGAACTATGGTGAAATATTCTTCACCTGTCACTGACGGCTCCAGTTCATTAACGAGTAGTTGATTATTGATCAGTTCATGAATGAATTCCGTTGCTTCTTCAGCTGAAACTCCATCATCAGAAATCGCATTAGCTAATTCTGCTACTGTGCCGCCTTTTTTTGCTGCAAGAAATATTTTTTCGATATAAATTGAGTTACTCACTTCTACAATGTGATAGCTTCTTCCCGTTTCTTTATGAAAACGGTGTTCCACATATCTCCACTGGTCACCGATGCGGTACAAAGAAGTATTAGGATAAAAAAGTAACTG
>DASTZB010000028.1:0-27636 GCA_035764525.1 Chitinophagaceae bacterium
TAAATGCTTTAGCCATGGGGCTATCCTTATAACGATTCACTACCACAATTTTCAAAATGTCATCTTCTACATTTGATTCAATAATTTCCCCATCATAATTTATCGCAGCTTCTATTTTATTAGTGATCAATTGTCCCTCTAATGCTTCGATCACGGGAATCCTGATATTGTTTGCACCATCAACAACAAACGAATTTGAAATTGCTTTAGAATAACTGCTCATTCCTTTTAATTCGAATTCATTAACTTTCTTTTTACTACAGGAAAAATTATTTATCATTCCTGATCTCACACTATCAATTTTTGATTTTCCATTTTCAGCAACCAATTCACCCTTAATAAACGTTTTCACAACTTCAAACTTTTCTAGATCTTTAACCACAATGAAATCTGCCGGATCACCTTCTTTTAATAGACCGACATCCAACTTATAATGTAAAACAGGATTTATACAAGCAGCTTGCAAAATTTTGAATAAATCAATTCCCTTTACGACTGCTCTTTCACATAATTGATTTATATGACCCAACACCAAACTGTCAGGATGTTTATCATCACTGCAAAACATCATTTGGTTTGGATAATCATGTAGCAGGTGTATAAGCGCTTCAAAATTTTTTGCGGCGCTGCCTTCACGGATGATGATCTTCATTCCATTTTGCAGTTTATCAAGAGCTTCTTCTTTTGTAAAACATTCATGATCGGTGGTAATACCTGCAGCAATGTATTGTTTAGCCTGTTCACCCCTTAACCCCGGTGCATGACCATCTACTGGTTTTAATAAGCGATGAGCAGCTGCAATTTTTTTCATCACTTCTTCATCTTCATTCAGCACTCCCGGAAAATTCATCATCTCGCTCAAATATTTTATCTCATCTCTTTGCAAAAGTTTTTCTACATCATTCGAGTTGAGTTCTGCTCCGGCAGTTTCAAAAATCGTTGCGGGTACACAACTAGGTGCGCCAAAATTGAATTTAAAAGGAACTGTTTTACCATTCTCGATCATAAACTCTACACCTTTCATGCCGCAGACGTTGGCTATTTCATGTGGATCGCTCACGGTTGCAACTGTCCCATGAACAACAGCCAGCTTTGCAAATTCGGAGGGAACCAACATTGAGCTTTCTATATGGACATGAGCATCGATAAAGCCCGGAAGAATATAGTTGGAGGTTTGATCCCGATAACTATTGGGATTGGAGATTATAGAAACTATTTTTCTATTTTCAACTTTTATTTCTGCCGGGTAAATTTTTTTTTGATGAACATCAACAAGATTGCCACTTATAGAAAATGAAAACATGCTAATGATTTTGATAAAGGTAAATCACTAACTTCATTCCCCTAACACAAAACACATGACAAAGATCTTTTTATTGCTTGCACTTTCAGGGGTTAGTTTGTTTTCAATGGCACAAAAGACAAAAACCAGCAATTCTTCCGCATCTAATGCTGTTAAAGAAGATGAACAGCTTTTTTCAAAACTAAAATATCGTTTGATCGGCCCATTTCGCGGAGGACGCAGTGGCGCTGCAACGGGCAGTTATAAAAATAAGAACACATTTTATTTTGGCGCTACCGGAGGTGGAGTTTGGAAAACAACGGATGGCGGCAGCAACTGGACAAATGTTTCTGATAAATACTTCGGTAGCTCCATCGGCGCAGTGGCTGTTGCTCCATCAGATGAAACAATAGTCTATGTTGGCGAAGGTGAAAACACGATGCGGGGAAATGTAAGCGAGGGTCTTGGTGGCATGTGGCGCAGTGATGATGGAGGAAAATCATGGAAAAATATTGGGTTGAAAGATGGTCGTCATATTATTCGGATTGTTATTCATCCAAAAAATCCTGATATAGTTTGGGTAGCAGTGATGGGACACTTGTTTGGCCCAAATGAAGAACGTGGTGTTTATAAAACAACCGATGGTGGCAAAACATGGAAAAAAACCTTATTTATAAATAATCAGACAGGTTGTAGTGATTTAGTAATGGAGCCGGGAAATGCAAATGTATTTTATGCCGGTACCTGGCGATTAATAAGAACTCCCTATTCATTAGAAAGTGGTGGTGATGGTAGTGGATTATGGAAAAGTACTGATGGTGGAGAAACGTGGACAAATATTTCGAAAAATAAAGGTTTGCCAAAAGGAACATGGGGTATTGTCGGTGTGGCAATAGCTCCTTCTAACACCGATAAAATTTATACCATCATTGAAAATAAAGATGGCGGATTATATATGAGTGCTGATGGCGGGGAAACATGGACATTAACATCAAGCGATAATAATATTCGTCAACGTGCCTGGTATTACACAAAAGTTTTTGTTGACCCCAAAAATGAGAACCGGGTTTATTGTCCCAATGTAAATTTCATGCGTAGCAATGATGGTGGCCGCACATTTCAATCTATAAATACCCCACATGGCGATCATCATGACCTGTGGATCGATCCCGAAGATGCAAACCGGATGATCGTTGCAGATGACGGTGGTGCGCAAATTTCATTTGATGCTGGTAATAACTGGAGCACTTATTTAAATCAACCAACAGTACAAGTATATCGTGTAAGCACTGATAATGCATTTCCTTATCGTGTATTGGCACCACAACAGGATAATGGAGCTTTCAGGATCAGAAGCAGAACCTATGGTGCGGCAATTACAGCAACAGATATGGAAAATACGGCAGGAAGTGAAAGCGGATATATTGTTGCTGATCCGTTAAATCCTGATATCACTTACGGTGGTAACTATATGGGCCTATTGCAAAGATTAGATCATCGCACAGGTGAAAGCCGTGCAATAAATGTATGGCCAATTGATAATATGGGTGCAGGCGCTGAAGCTGCTAAATACCGTTTTCAATGGAACTATCCTATTTTCTTTTCGCCAAACAATCCTAAAAAATTATATGCTGCAGGTAATCATCTTTTCGCAACAGAAGATGAGGGAAAGACATGGCAGATGATTTCTCCTGACCTGACAACGAATGATAAAAAGAAGCAAGCTTCGAGTGGTGGCCCTATTACGCAGGATAATACAAGTGTTGAATATTACTGCACTATCTTCTATGCAACTGAAAGTTGGGTTGAAAAAGATCTTCTTTGGACGGGAAGTGATGATGGATTGATAAACGTGAGTAAAGACGGTGGCAAGAATTGGGAAAACGTTACTCCAAAAAATATTCCGCCATGGATCATGTGGAATTGCATTGAAGTGGATCCGTTCAAAAAAGGCGCTGCATATATTGTGGGTACAAGGTATAAGCTCGATGATTTCAAATCATACATTTATAAGACGGAAGATTATGGTAAAACGTGGAAACAAATTGTAAATGGAATTGATCCTTTACACTTTGCAAGATGTCTGCGGGCAGATAGAAAAAAACAAGGCCTGCTATATGCAGGTACCGAATATAGAATGTACATTTCTTACGATGATGGCGCTAACTGGAGATCATTTCAATTGAACCTTCCCGAAGTTCCGATCACTGATCTTACAATAAAAAACAATGATCTTATAGTGGGCACACAGGGAAGAAGCATTTATATACTGGATGACCTTACTGTTTTGCAGGAAAAGAATAGTGATGTATTAAATAAAAACCTGCATGTGTTTAGTGTTAATCCCGCTTATCGTATGCCAGGTGGTGGACGAAGAGGCGGTGGCGGGAATTTTGGTCAGCAACAATTACGAAATGTTGGAATGAACCCACCGAATGGAGTAGTGATGAATTATTATATGAAGAATGCTGACGATTCGACCAAACTATCTATCGAAGTGTTAGATAAGAATAAGAAAACAATAAAAACATTTTCCACTACATCAAAGGATAATAAGATCGAAGTAGCAAAAGGAATGAACCAGTTTGAATGGGATATGAATTATCCGGAAGCAGAAAGAGTGGAAGGATTGATTTTATGGAATGGATTTATCAGTGGGCCAAAGGCGGCTCCGGGAAATTACTTTGCAAAATTCAAATCAGGCAGCGATTCAACGGAAGTTCCGTTCACAATTCTTGGAGATCCGAATTATAAAACTTCATTGGCCGAATATGAAGAACAATTTAATCATCTTGTAACAATCCGTGATAAATCATCTGAGATCATGAAAGCGATAAAGAACATTCGTGAAGTAAGACAACAGATGACTGATTTCAGTGCAAGAGTTGGTAAGGATCTGCCCAAAGAAATAAAGCAACAGATTGACACAGTTAACAAACAAATGACATCAGTAGAAGAAGCTCTTCATCAAACAAAAGCCAAGAGCGGGCAAGACGTTTTGAATTATCCAATTAAACTTGATGATAAGCTTTCAAGTATTTACAATGCATCTGCTGCCGGGCAATCAGGACTTTCCAAACAATCAAAAGATGCTTATGCAGAATTGGTCGTGCAAATAGATGAGCAACTGACCAAGCTGAAAAAGATCATGAGTGAAGATGTTGTTAAACTTAACCAGTTAATCCATGAAAAAACTCTTCCTGTAATTGGAGTAAAAAAGGAATAGATTGATTCGTTTATTACGCTAAACTTTTTTGTACTCTTTTGGTGTTGTTTTTATGTTTGGCTTTTCTAAAGATCAGGTGTTCCGGATCTTCAGCTAATGATTTTTTCGATTGTTAGCCCTTTAAACACAGGTCCTGCTTTGGCAATAAGCTTTTTTTCACTGAATTTGTAATCGTAGTTTCTGGTGAGCAATTCTTTCCACCCGGTTATTTTTAGAAAGGTGATTTTTTTTATCTTTTAGAATTGACTCCTCTGGATGCTCCCTGTTTGCCGGAAAACAAACAGCGACACCATTACTGCCAATTGCTCTTGATCCCGGGGATCTTTTTTTATAATTATTTCCCATGAAGCCTGCGATAACATTGTTTTGTAGCTCGTTAATTAAGAATATTTACCAAAAATTGCATGTTCAAAATAAGGTGGAAGCATTGAATAAATTCAGGCTTCTGTAATCTTTCCCCCTAGCAGAAATAATGCTCTTCATTAAGGCGCAGCCTTTTTTCATTCAGTTAAATCCATATATACTCCTGCATCGTATCTGTTTCTGTATTACCGGGAATAATTATCAATCCATTCAATGTAAAACCTTGTCCTAACTGTGAAGATTAATTAAAACAGAATTTGAAAATCTTAATAATTGGTTGAAGAAGGCGATAATGATTTTCGCTACGTGTTATCCTATTGACTAATCCACGACCTATCAGTGTTCAGTCACATTTTACTTTAATCAATTTTATAGACACCGATAATTCCATTTAAAAAGTGGAGAAGCGACTTTTTTCTTAACACTTAAAAAATAAATGATCATGAAAAGAAAAATCTATGCTTCCATTTTATTGGCGGCAATGCTCCTCAATATGTTTCCATATAGGGCATTTGCATCCAGTCATCGGGAGGCACCACTAATTGCAAATGACCCACTGGCAGACAACACCGATTTGTATGCATTCAGAAGCCCGGATGATCCAAACAAAGTTACTATCATTGCATGCTATGTTCCAGGTCAATTACCACAAGGAGGACCTAATTATTATTCTTTTGGTGAAAATATCCGTTATGAAATTCACGTGGATAATAATGTAGCGACTAAAGGGGATGACATTACTTACCGCTTTACATTTAAACAGCAAAATGAAGATCCTTCTACTTTCTTCAATATCCGTTTAGGAAAACAAAATTTAAAAACCACTTACAATCTTGAAAAAAGTACCAATGGCGGTAAAAGCTTTAGTACTATTGTTTCCAATGGTGTAGTGCCTCCGCCAAATCTTGGTCCACGTTCTATAGGTTCACCTGTTGGATTAAATGCTGTCAGTTATGAATCTTTGATTCAAAGTTCTATTGCTACTGCAAACAGCGGCGAAAAAGTTTTCTGCGGTACTTCAGATGATCCATTCTTTGTTGACCTTGGTGGAATTTTTGATCTGGGTGATGCGCCGCGGACAACAGGCACGCAATCGATCGATGGTTTAAAGTGTTTGAATGTTTCTACCATCGCATTGCAGGTTGATATTGCTGCTTTACAAAAAGATCATAGATCAGTTTCACAAGCAGCCAACATTCTCGATCCTGATTATGTAATTGGTGTATGGGCTTCAGCAAGTCGTCAGAAAATATCTGTTTTAAAAGATTACAGGGATTATGAAAATGAAAATAACGGTACCAGTAACAGCGGTCCCTGGATCCAGGTTTCCCGTCTTGGCATGCCTCTTACCAATGAAGTAATTGTGCCGATCGGTATGAAAGATTATTGGAATGCGTTGACTCCTTACCAGGATCTTGAGAGACTGAATACTTTTGGTAATCATTTCTACAATCCGGAGTTAGGTCTTTATATGGATGATGCATTGTTTGGAACTGCAGTTCCGGCATTATCTAAATTACGCATTCAGAAAAATTCTCTTGCTTGTGCTTTCGGTGGTAACGGATTTGGTTTTGGCAATCGTCAAAACGGTTTATATGGACTAAAGGGTAAAGCGTTATTAGATGGTACTGCCCTTGCGGAAAATGCATTTGGTGGTTTATTGTTGCCAGCTGCAAACTCACCCCGTTCGGTTGATCTCTGGCCGATTTTTAATACAGGTGTTCCCAACGTAAGACCTTATCAATTAGCAACAGGTAAAGGTGGTAATCCACTAGCAGCAGGTAAGCCTTTTATCAATAACTTTTTGCCCAACGGTGGTGACATGCTTCGCCTAAATATGGCAGTTCCCCCGACACCACGTAATGATCCTAATTTCAATAATCTTGGTATTGTATGGGCAGCCGTACTTGGTCTAACTAATCCTTCTTACAATGCAAATGCGGATCTTCAATCAATTCCAAACATGGATGGATTTCCCAATGGAAGGAGATTGGAAGATGATGTTGTAAGAATTGAATTGCAGGCCGTCAGTGGAATTGCATTGGCAGCGATTGGTCTTTGGTATGATGATTACAATTGCGCTGGAAGTCCTGTAACACAGGACCTGCTAGATGTCCTAACTTATAATGCAGGAGTAACTTCTAACGATGCAGCACTGAAGGCATCTTTCCCTTATGTTGCTTCGCCATGGACTGGCACACATAATTGCGATTGTAATAACAATAAAGCAACAAGGTCGACTACAAATGTTGATGAAATTCAAATGAAGAAAGCCCCATCCAGAGGTCTTGGTCTTGCTTCACCTGAGATCAATTTGTCAACATATCCTAATCCCGGAACTAACAATAATACTATTAAGTATAGTGTGAATGTTCCTTCACAGGTAAAGATCGTTGTGTATGATATGCAGGGTAAACTGGTACAGGTGTTGGCCGATAAAAATCACGAAGCTGGTGTGTATAATGTACAATGGGATATGAGTAAATTATCAAGCGGTACTTATGTTGTAACCGCTGTTAAAGACGGTAACGTGAAACAAACCATTAAAGTGGTTAAAAATTAAAGTAGCTCATACAACAGGTTCGCTGTAAAAAACGGACCTGTTGTTCTTAACCAAAATAGAATAAAAACTAATTTGATATGAAAAAGACATTTTTTTATTCATTTTTACTTGTATTATTTATAGCTGCAGCTGCATTTATCCTTACATGTATTACAAAACCAGGCAGTAAAAATGAAACTGTCTATAAAGAATTGCTACCGCGAAAAACTTCACTCGCTTATGCAGCAGAATGGGCAGTAGTAAAAAATAATGTTGATGTATTGATAAGAAAAATAGATCAAGACCCTTCGGATATTAAATCGCTGCTTGGCTTAACAGCTCAGTATATACAAGAAGGACGCAACACAGGCAATTTTAATTATTATAATGAAGCTGCGTTAAGATGCATCAATACTGTTCTTGAAAAAGATGCAAAAAGTTTTGAAGCGCTTACTTTCAAGGCAACCATTCTTCTTTCACAGCATCGTTTTGCCGAAGGTTTGCAGATCGCAACCCAGGCTCAGCAACTTTATCCATATAATGCTTATGTGCATGGGTTGTTGGTAGACGGTTACGTTGAAACAGGAAAATATAAGGAAGCAATTGAAGCTGCTGATAAAATGATATCTATCAGACCTGACAACCGCTCTTATTCACGAATTGCTTATCTGCGGGAAATACATGGTGATATTGCCGGAGCGATTGAAGCAATGAAGATGGGCGTTGATGCAGGGGCACCAGGTGATGAAAATACCGAATGGTGTCGTGTGCAGTTGGGCAAATTATTTGAGAAGGCAGGAAAAATAAGTGAAGCTAAAATGCATTACACTATTTCAGTTGATAACAGGAAAAACTATCCTTACGCATTAGCAGGCCTTGCAAGAATAGCTGCGGAAGAAAATGATTACACAAAAGCACTTGGTCTTTACATGCAAGCTGATTCACTTATACCGGATCATACGTTTAAAGAAGGAATAGCAGAAATATATAATTTAACCGGGCAGACTGAAAAAGCAAAAATGGTTGCTGAAGAAATTTTGAACTACATGAAAAACTTTTTATCAGCCGGAGAAAATAAAAATGTGGGGCAAAATGAAGATCATGAAATGGCGCATGCATATATGGGAGTAAATAATTATGAAAAAGCGCTGGAATATGCTTTAGTGGAATATAATCGTCGTCCTGAAAATATTGAAGCGAATGAAACCGTGGCCATTGTTTATTACGCCAAGGGAGAATACGCAAAGGCCTTGCCGTATATAGAAACAGCACTGAAAACAAATTGTAAAAATCCGGAACTACTTTGCCAGGCAGGATTGATCTATGCAAAATCAGGTGGCAAAACGAAAGCAAAAATGTTTTTAAAAGAAGCTTTGAAAAACGATCCACTGATTTCTGCCTCACTTAAAACCGAAAGCAAAGAAATGCTGATATCCTTAAAATAATTTTTTATAAAATATAATAGAAAACACCATCTTCAATAGATGGTGTTTTCTATTTATTGCAATTTCAATCAGGGTTTCAGTTTTCTTACTGTTGTGGTGGCGCCTCCATCCAATGTCATATCATGCGGCTTATTTGTTTTCCAAGCGCCTCTTGTAAAGTCCGGAACATCCACTGTTTTTGATTTTGCTGCAACCGATTGCTGGCTTAAATGAAATATACTGCTCCACGCTGCAGCATCATAGACATTCTGATCAAGCGGTAAACCATTGCGTAAGCAATCGATCAATCTCCAATCCATAATAAAATCCATACCACCATGCCCACCGACTTCTTTTGCTATTTCACCAATATGATTGACGATTGGCGGTGAATATTTTTTATACAGATCATCGAGCTCTTCTTGCTTTATCCAGCTATGACCAAAAGCAATTCTTTCAGGGCCGGGCCATTTTTGTGCAATAGCTTTTGTCCCGCTTACTAAATGTATTCTTGAATAAGGACGAGGTGTGGAAACGTCGTGCTGCACCATGATGCTTTTTCCCTGGTTAGTTCTTATTAAAGTTGTATTCATATTGCCCCGGTAAGGCTTATCAACATACTCTTTAAAGAAATCATCTTTGGCAGCTTCTTCTTTAGCCATATTGTTTAAAGAAAAATCATTTGTGCTCATGCTTGTTAAATGATCGAACTTATCGCCACGATTAATATTCATGCATTGTGCGATAGGTCCAAGACCATGAGTAGGGTATAGATTTCCGTTCTTGCCGATATTTTCTTTTAACCGCCACATATCGGCATAAGCGGTTTTATTAAACAAATATTCTTTTGAAAGATCGTGTAAGTAAGCTCCTTCTGCATGTACTACCTCCCCAAACATGCCTTGTCTTATCATATTTAATGTAAGCAATTCAAAAAAATCATAACAACAATTCTCCAGCATCATACAATGCTTTTTTGTTTTTTCTGATGTTTCTACTAATTGCCAGCATTCTTCAATTGTTTTCGCAGCAGGTACTTCTGTGGCTGCATGTTTGTTATTTTTCATTGCATATACAGCAATTGGTGTGTGAAGACTCCAGGGTGTGCAGATATACACAAGATCAATTTCATTGCTTTCGCAAAGAGCTTTCCAGCCTTCATTACCACTATACTCTTTTGCTTTTGGCAAACCAGCTTTCGTTAATATTTCCTGTGCCTTGGTAACACGATCAGGATATTTATCGCACAAGGCTTTAATTTCTACCCCTTCAATAAAACTCATTCTTCCCACAGCGCCTGGTCCACGCATACCCAGCCCGATAATTCCCACACGTACCTTATCCAATTTTGGCGCAGCATATCCACACATATTAAAGCTCTGTTTTCCGTAATCGGGTAATTCATTTCGAAGTGTTCCATTTTCTTTTGCCAAAACAGGAAGACCAATAGACAGCGCACCTGTTCCCAGAGAAAGATTACGTAAAAATTTTCTGCGATTTGATTTCATATTGCAACAGTTGAGGCTGCAAGTTTATGAAATAATTTGTACTGCGTTGAAATTGACAAAAAACAACACAATCGTATGTGTCTGCCAAAGCAGGTTTGCGTCGAACAAAGAAATTGAACCCTGTTTTCAGTGTTAACGCTGTTTTTCCCGCGTTTACCACGTATAAAAATCAGTTAAAGAACCGTTGTTGGCAGCCATCTCGTGGTGGTAAGTTTGTCGTGTCAGTCATTTATGTTAAAAATGATTTTATGAAAAAGGTATTAGTACATTTTATTTATCTCGCTGCTTCGGTTGTGATTACCTTATATGACCTAAAGAGAGCGATTCTTCCCACAACAGATCAGCAAGACAAGAAAAAATCAAATGACAATGCCAGGTTTAGAAAAAAGTTTGTTCAGGTTTATCCACCAAAAAAGCCATAAAAATGAAAAAAGAACGCTACAACATTTTTAATAAGAGTCACAAGGGTCTTCGCCGCCTCGTGTTGGACGCCTGGGCCAAAACTAATAAATGCGATTTCAGCAGTAACACGGAGATAAATGAATGTATTGTAATTCTCCTGCAGGCTATCAGGTATTATATTTATCATATCAGGAAAGAGGATGTGATCATTTATAAGGCTATAAACCCGGCAGCGCCATATATAATTACCCTGTTGGAGGAAATTAATGCAAAAGGGATAGAGCTGGCATCGTCTATCGAGTATAAAATTTACCAGTTCAATCCTGAAAGCCAGGGGAAAGACATCACTGATTTTGGAATTGAACTTCAATCTTCCATGTTTTCATTCACTTCCATTGTTGTGCAACATATTAAAAAGGAGGAGACAGTATTGAATGAGCTGCTTTGGGAGAATTTTACTGATTGCGAGCTGCTTGAGCTGGAAGTAAATATAATAAGTCATTTTGTTCCCGAAGAAAAAGAATGGTTTCACGACCAGGTAATGAAATGCCTGGATGACAATGAAATTGCAGGATGGATCGATCATGTATTATCCTTCGGAAATGCCTATGACACTTATCGGTTGATGGAAACCACAAAATCAGCTTTGCCGGAAAGTCGTTGGCAAACAATCAGTAGAAACATTATGCAAAGAGCATGACCGAGTGAATGAACGGAAAGTAATTTGCCGGAATTGTAATTCAGATTAATCTGCAAGTAAATAATCAAACAAGCAATGCACTTCAACCGGAGTGCATTTTTTTTATTCGCATTCTTAACTATTTCTTCCCGTGTTTTAGCGGCGCTGAATTAGGTTTTAAAACGGTGATTCTTTCAGTTAAATGGCGCTTGTCTTTACCTGTATTGCTGAGCTATGTTTGGTTTATCAATTTTATTAATAACCATAAAAACTTTTTTATGAAAAAGCTAACTATCTCTTCGGCCATTTTAATGTTTGCAGTATTTGTTATGTCGTGCAACAAACAAGCTGACGTTGTATCTCGGCCAACCACCGGAACCACCGTGGCAACTGCTCCCCCGGACACTACCACCATCGTAAGCGATTGGTTTTCGCTTTCCGTCGACCAGCTATCTGATGATATGGGAGGAGTTTATTTACAGGGTATGAAACCGTTTGACAACCAGGCGGCGTACAATAGAGATATTCATGTGGAGCTGGCTTATGTTTCAATGCCTGGCCAGCAAGCCGCGGTGATCAGTCATTTGCCAATGAACCTGGAGTTATCACAGGGTACTTCTGACCACACATATGGTTTTAGCTTTTGGATGGATAATGCCGGGTTTTTTCTTAGCATCCAAAATCTAAACGATGCTACTATAGCTCCCGACCCATCGATCATCCAGGATTTCAAATTCAGGTATATCATCATCCCAAGACAAGTATATGATAGTTTGGGTATTGATTGGGATAACTATGATGAAGTAGCTCAAGCCTTAAATCTATAGTCCCATCTTGCTCTCATTTACAGTGTAGCATATTGATGCCGGCCAGCCCTTCTTTCCAATCAGTCGGGCTGGTTTTTTTGTTACCCGTGATTTAGCGGTAATGCTTTAGGTAAAAAAAACGCTTTTAAACCAGCTAAACAACGCTTGTTCCTGGTATCAAAACTAAGTTAGGTTTGAAGTATTCAAATTAGTCAATCAAAAATCTTTTTATGAGAACGATTAATATCATTTGTGCAGCCTTTATGTTCACAGTAATACCTGGTTGCCTGACCTTTTTAAATAATGACAATAATAATGTGAACAAAACTTCGTCACCAGCCGTTACTGAACGAAAAATAATTAGTTCCTGGTTCAACATGTCGCTGTTCCCGATTTCCGACAAAACTGAATTCTACTTGGAGGGTACCGAATATTTTAAAAAGACCATGGATTATGACAAGGATTCTCATGTAGAACTCGCGTATATGATCATACCCGGCGATAGGGCGCCTGTTTATAAACGTTTGCCGATGAATTTTACTGTGTTAGGTGATTGTAAGACAGAGGAATTCAGCTTCCGGTTTGCAATAGATCATATTGGATTTAGCCTGAGTGTCAGAAATCTCGACCCAACCGTCATTACAATTGACCCACACATATCCCAGGATTTCTTCTACCGCTATATCGTTATTCCGAGATCATTATTCAACAGTTTGGCGATTGATTGGGATAACTATGATGAAGTAGCGCAGGCCTTAAACCTATAGTCCCGTCTCGTCCGGAGTATCAATAACTCATTTACAAAGCAGCTTATTGATACCTGCCAGCCCGTCTTCGAATCGAACGGGCTGGCTTTTTTATCACCAGTGTTTTCACGGTATGAGATATGGTTGAAAGACCCTTGTTGTACCCTTCCCCGTAGTTTATTTTTATATAAGAATATAAGCAGTAGTTAGTAGTTCTTTTTGTATGGAGGTTATTCATTTATAATGACATTACCATAAACCTCCCATCCTCGTTATCCTGGCATCCGATATCAACCTTTCAATTGATAAAGGATCTGCGCCGGCCCCCTCTTCCGAGCCAGAATGGGGCTGGCTTTTTTATTACCCGTGTTTTAACGGATGTCAAGAGGATAAAAGACGGTTGGTTCGTATGATATCCCAGCCGTATGTTTGAAGAGTGAACTTGACCGGATATAAGTTTTTCGATGATAAGGTCAAAGATGTTGAAGAATGTTGTACCTTAAAAGACCGACTTTAAAACAAGCAAATCATTTTTTTAACGACTAAATTTTTGGTTATGTCAGTAAAAATTAAAGCTGCAGTTGATAAAATCAAAGCTGCAGTTGATAAAATTAAAGCTGCAGACTCAGTTGATAAAATCAAAGCTGCAGACCTTCCGAATCTTATTAAAGATTTAGAGGAATGTCAATCAGATGAATTACAAAATGCAATAAAAATTAAAGCTGCAGTTGATAAAATCAAAGCAGTTGCAGATAAAATCAAAGCGAATAATACTTCTGAAAAGGAAATCAACGAAGAAATCGGTGAAATGATTTCGCTTCTGAGCGAAGTGGACGATATTGAATTAATAAATCTTATCCACAGATTCGGCGATACAAATGGAATTTCACTGGATCACGATCCTGTGGCAAACAAATCCTTGCAAGAACTTAGAATGGAAAATACTGCATGGAGAAGAATAGTGACGAAGCTGCAACTGGAAGTGGATGCCCTGGAGCAAAATGGCAATTAATTTGGTATTTCCATTTTCCAGCAATAAGTAAAGAATCAATTGTTAATTTCAGCAGACTCCAGTAACTGAAGAGAGTGACTATTTTGTTTTGTATAATATTTTTTTAATTCAAGTTTGGCAGCTATTCGTTTGAACCTCAAATTTTCGTTATAGATTTCAATTTTTTGCCGGCGTTCTTCAGGATTTATGTTTTCCGGCTCGGGGGGATATTCTTCACCAGTTTTAAATTTTGTCATATAACGGGTGATCAATTCATTCCATTTATTGTCGCCAGAAAAAAGACTTGTATTTGCATTATCGGATACAAAAAAAAGCCCGAGTGACTCATTTTCTTTATGAGCTTCTTTTGACTCAGGAAAATAAATACCTAACCCATGTCCACCAAAGGAGCGTTTATCGATTATTCTGGGCGTTCTTTTGCTTCCAACCCAGTTTTCAATGATAAACTTTAATTCAAGTTCCCGCGAAACATTCTTAATTTCTTTGATTAACTCATCTCCCTTATATTTATCATTGTCTTCTAATACAGCATCTAACTTTTTCAAAAACCAAATCAAATCAATAAAAGAATATCTATAAGATCCTTCCCCAAAATGACGGCATTGAATCCTGGCTTTTCTGATAATATTCAAAAAGTAAGGGTCAGCATCAATTTTCTTTACTATTTTATCTGATAAGCTATAAATGAGTTCAACCATTTTATCCGTTCTGTCTAGGTCAACACAAGAAATAGAAAGTGAGTTTCTTTCAAAGTCTGAATAGTCGTCTCTTAATGGCGTTTCCTGTATTATTCTTTTCACTAATTGCCGTGATGTCATATCAGGAAACTCATTTAGGTTTGTAAAGCTATCCAGGTAATTATATCCATTAAAATAGATCAGCTCCTCACTCCCAATGAGATATTTGCAGGAGTCTTTTATTTCAAAACAAAATTCCATCATCTGCATACAACAGCCCATGATCATAATTATGTCGACTTGATTATCCTCTTTTACAGCTTCTCTAATTTCGGATGCTTTAAGTGCATCAAGGTTTGATTGATAAAAAAAATAATTTCTCAATCTGTTCGAGTCATAACTTAGATTGCTATTATTCCGGCCAATCAGATCAAAAACAATATTTTTTAACTCGTCTTTATAATATTTTGTTTTTCGCTTATACAATGTTATCGTTTCGAAAACATTGCTCTTATTTTTTCCTTTAAAGCTGAGGGTTATATCTATTTTGTTATGGTCTTTAAAGTAAGAGCTATTTTCATTTGTTAGTTCTTTAATACTCTTTATACGATTACCGTCAGAATCATATAGAGTGAAAGAAGGTACTTTTTTGCGAACCGCTTCAAAGGAATTTTCAATATCCAGTGTGAACATACTAGAGCCTGTACCGTGTCCCCAAAGAAGTAGCAAATATTGCTCTGCATTACATTGAGTTTTTGACCATTCAATAAATTTCTCCAGGGTAAGTCGATCACCCATAGGATCTCTGATGTAATCTTCTTTTGGCTTGTCTAACCTAAAGTGATAATCAATTTCATAAATGCGAGCATAAAACTCTGGTTCTCCATTCTCACTCCAATCTGTATATGCCATAAGCATTATTCTCACTGCTCTATCTTCTTCTTTAATAAAAGAGTCATCATCCGGATCACCGTGAATCCATTTCAATTCATGCAATTCGGCCAAAAACTTAAAGGCTTCCGGAATGCCTCTCGCATCATCAGCTGCCATGTAAATCATGATTGCCCATTTGCATTTATTTACCATAAATCTGAGTTTAATCTTTTATTGTAATTTTAGACTCATTCAAAAGGCACTCCGCCATGCACTGCTTGTTCCCGGTAAGGTTTTTTAGGATATTTCTGTGTGTTGGTTTTTTAATTTATGCTTATCAATTATCAGCACAGGTTCAATACATCAACTTCAAACATTACTCCCTTTCGGATGGATTAAGTTCTTATAAGGTCGTGAAGATTTTACAGGACAGGTTCGGTTTCATGTGGATAGCCACCCAAGATGGTCTCAACAGATTTGATGGTAAAGATATAATCATTTATAATAAAAGTGCCCGGGAAAAACACCTGTTGCTGGGGGGTGATATCACGGATATGGTGGAAGACAGCGCCCAAAATACTCTTTGGGTTACTACGTCTTATGGGGGACTTAACGGAATTAATCTGAAAACGGGCACGGTGCAATACTCTTTTTCTGTGGCTGATACTGAGAATCGGTTTCCTGACCAATGGATAAGAACCATACTGCAAAATGGAAATGATCTATTAATTGGTACGTATAATGGAATTTCAGTTTTCAATATTAAAATCCGAAAGTTTTCAGATGCGGTTTTGGCTCCTCCCGAAAAAGTTAAGATTAATAATGAGCGGTATGACATTCATCTTTTTTTTAAAGATGAATTTGGAAGGATTTGGGCATTTTCAGATTTTGGAATTGTGGTTTACTCGGGAGATGATTATTCAATTATATCTGCACGTTCTTTTGATGAATTAGGACTACCCGAAGGATATAAGGTTAAGAGGTTTAATTGTTATCAAATTGTAAAGCCAGGGCAGTTTTTGCTTGCAACAAACAGCGGGATAAAAAAAATTACTTATGACGCCTCACCAAACTTCATAAGTGTGGAAGAAAAAATCCTTGCTGGCGCCGGAAAGGAAATTAACTATTTAAGATTTGATGATCATAGAAATTTATGGTTTGCCACTGTGGATGGGTTATATAAAAAAAGTAGGGTTGGTGGAGTCTTGGATTATGTGGAAGATGTAAACCTGGTAGATCGGAAAAAGTGGACCAATTCTATCAATACTATTTTCTTTGATCAGTATAATAATCTATGGCTTGGTACACTTCAGGGTTTTGCCATTGCTACACAATTAAATACTCCTTTTGTCAGCTTTTTTCAATCAGCAGACCTGAAAACTAAAATAGATCGGGCCAATTATATATTCCCCGTCAATGACACAACTGAATATGTTTGTGCGTGGGATGGATTCTTCACAGTGGAAAATCCTTCTAAAAAAATTCGGCGTTTAAAAGAAGGTTCATTTTGGCATGTATTTCGTCACCAGGACGGGAATTTTATCCTTGGCGGAAGCAACAGGGTTTTTGTATTTCGACCGCCGGATCAGTTTATCGGCATTGAAAAAATATATCCAGAACTTACTGTAATCAGCAATGAAACTATTATGAGTTCAGTCAATTTGGGTGATTCTGTGCTATTCCTGGGAAGTGAAAACCAGAATGGAGTGTATGAATGGAATTACAAAAGGAGAAAAATAGAAAAGCTTAATTCAATATCAAACGAGCCTTTAGAAAGTGGCATCGTAAATGCAATCTATAAAGATAAGGGCGGTAGACTGTGGATTTTATCTGATAACAGTTTTGCTATTTATAATCCTGTTAGCCATCAGCTCATAAATTACAAGTTACGAAACCCTGATACAGGCCAACCCCTCACATTCTATTTTGATATATGCGAGTCATCAGGCTTTTATTGGTTGGCTTGTTACGGGTCAGGCATTGTTCAGCTTGATGAGAAATTAGGAATTAAGAAAATAATATCTACCAATGATAGGCTAAATAATGCCGGTTTGTATAAACTTTTAGTTGCGAGTGACAGCACATTATTTTGTACATCTAATAATGGTTTAAGCCGCCTCAATACGAAAAATTTATCAATTTCCAACTACTTCGAAACTGACGGGCTTCATTCAAATGCATTCGAAGAATTCTGTGGAATAGTTTACAACGGAAAAATTTATGCCGGTGGGCCCGATGGCTTTACTATCATTAATCCAAGATATATAACCACTAATGCTATTGCTCCGGAATTGTATATCAGCAATATAATTATTGAAACACAGTCTGGCCAGCAAGATATCAGCGATCTTCAAATGAGATCTGTAACATTTCCTCGAAGCCTTTTGCAGGCTACCGTTTATTTTTCTGCTCTTAATTATTCTAATCCGGAAAGAACAACTTATAAATATCGGATAAAAGGTCAGCATGATGATTGGATCGAACTGGGTACGCAAAATTTTGTCAACCTGATTGGGCTGAAACCAGATGACTACAGTTTGCAGGTGCAGTCCTTTAATGAAGATGGCGTGGCCGGCGACATAAAAGAAATTCAACTCGTTTTTTTACCTCAATGGTACCAAACAACATGGTTTAAAATTTTGTTGGTAGTGTTGGTGACTGCCCTTGTGTATGCACTGTATAAGATACGCATCAACCAGCTTAAAAAAGAAAAAGAAATAAGGACTCATCTTGCCAGTGACCTGCATGATGATCTTGGCAGCACACTAAATAGTGTAAAAGTTTATGCAAACATGGCAATGCTTGAAAAAGAAAATAATAAGTACCTGGAAAAAATAAAAGAAAGTACACAGGAGGCTATTATCGGTGTGCGGGATATAATCTGGATCCTTGATGATAAAAAAGATAGTTTGGATCACCTGATGACGAGGATCGGCCTGTTTGCTGTGCCTCTTTGTAATGCTGGTGCTATTAGTTTTCGTTCTCAACTCAACGATTCATTGCGTAACTATAAACTAGGGAAAGAGGAAAAGCGAAACCTGTATATGATTATCAAGGAAGCTATAAATAACAGCATAAAGTATGCAAAAGGAAGTTTAATTCATCTTACAATTGACAATAAAGAAACCAGGTTGACGATAAAGATTGTTGATGATGGTGTAGGTTTTGAAAAAGATAAATTAACGGAAGGGAATGGTCTGAAAAATATTATGAACCGCTCCATACAAATAGGATATAAGGCAATAATTATTTCACAACCTGAACAGGGAACTACAATCCAATTGGAGAAAACCTGAATCAGATCTGTACGATTCCGTTTTTGATTGCATAGATCACCAGGCCGGTTCTTGTTTTTATTTCAAGTTTTTGAAAAAGTGTATCCCGGTAGCCGTCCACCGTACGTGGACTGAGGTACATCTTATCAGCAATTTCCTTATAAGTCATTTCGGAGCAAGCCAGTTTCAGAAATTCAATTTCCCTTTCAGTCAGATGCAGGATTTGTTGAGAAGTATGGCCTTCGTCGTCTATACCTGAAATACTGTGTATCAAACGGCCCGTTACCATTTCAGAGTAATAAAATCCTTTTTGCAAAATGGAATCAATCGCCATCTTTAGTTCTGATGGTTCAGTATCTTTCAAAATATATCCCCTTGCTCCATTTTTCAACATACGGATCACGGCATTTTCATCATCGTGCATACTTAATGCAAGTATCTTAATCTCAGGATAATTGTTTTTCAGCCAAAGCGAGGTTTCATAACCATCCATTTGCGGCATATTGATATCAAGCAATACCAGTTGCGGGTGATCATTATTCGATTTCAATTTTTCGCAGAACTCTTTTCCATTGTTGGCTTCGTATAATACCTCGTAACCGAGATTTCGAACCAGGTCGGCCAACCCTTTACGGAGAAGAACGTGATCATCTACCAAAACAATTTTTGCAGTCATAGTCTTGAGTTTTTTATTCATTTAATGGTAATACTAATTTTACTTCGGTACCCTGCTTTTTCCGATTCAGGCTAAAATCAACATTAATTATTTTAGCCCTTTTGCGCATTTTGCAGTAACCTTTATCCGGACGAGCACCATTTCTATTAGGGTATATAGCCTGCTCATTGTTTGCTCCATCACTATTGATGATCACTTCCAGGTCATGCTCAGAATTTTTCAATAAAACTTTAATGTTCTCTATCAGCCCAGATCTGGCAATGTAATGCAAAGCTTCTTGCACAATCCTGAAAAGTATCAACTCTTTTTGCGCATTAAGGTGTGGCAGATCCCCTTCCATTTGCAGCTGCGTTTGATAAAGTTCGTTTTTTTTTATCTGCTCTAATTCATATTCTATGGCACGGTACAGACCTATATTTTCGATATTGTCCGATCTGAGATTTCTCAACAAGCCTCTCAGATCAAGAATCGCCTTACCAACCAGGTCTTTCGAAGAGCTGATTTTACCTGTTGCTTCCTGGTTTGAAATATCCATCGTATTCAGGTTGAGCTTTGCAAGACTCAGCACCTGCCCGATATTGTCATGAATTTCCTTTGATATGTTTTTCAGGGTTTGTTCCTGTATTTCGAGTTGCGCCTTCAGTAATTCCTGTTGAAACTGTGCCAGATGCTGATCCCTTTTAAGCATCTGCCGGTAATATTTTTTCTGATAAAGGAAAAAGCATGCCGTAGTTGTTACTACTAAAATTGTGGCAATGGTAATTCCTCCAGTTATGAGTATATTCAATTCCATTAGCAAGACATCTGTTTTCAAAATTGTAATTGTATTAAACGGCCATAAGCCAATTGAGCAAATGTACCCAGCTTATGACCTTCAGATAAGGAGGAAAACACGGTATTTGATGACATACAATGTAAAGGATTTCAAAAAAAGGAAATTTTAGACCTTTTTTTAATTGCAACAATTGAATTAGGGCAACCGTTTGCTATTATTTGCGAAGCGTGATAGAGTAAGAGAATTTTTGCGCAAAAGGTGATTCTGTTTTTTCTGGTTTTGAGATCATAAAGTCGTTCCTGATTGAGTTTTCCCTGATCTTGCCAACCAATCTTTCATCATCATCAAAAAAAAATTCTGTTACGTACGATTGGTAACCATTTGCGGATACATGCACATGAATATGGGCAGGAAGATCGCTTTTCGGATAACCGGAAGGTTTGATGGTATGCAAATCAAACATTCCGTTCTTGTCTGTTTTCACATAACCAAATAATCTTGCATGGCGCATATCACCTTCGTTCATCGATACATGCGGTGCATTGGCGGCATACCAACCGCGACTATCAGTATGATATAGATAAACCAACGCATCAGCAATAGGTTTGCCTTCTGAGTTTTTTACTGTGCCGATCACTTTTATTTTTTTTCCGGGAATTGTATCGGTTGCTATTGATATGGTTTCTGCTTTGCAATACTTCTCGATTATTTCTCTAAAAGAAGTTTCAGGATGAACAGCATCATATTTTTTATCTGTGAGAATTTGGGAGATAGTTGCCTGATTGTTTTTTTTAGCTTTTCTTCTGCTTCTTTTATAAGGTCATCTTTAATTTGCTGGGCAAAAAGGGGGTTTATTAATGGTGTATACAGTAATATGCTCAGAATAATTTGTTTCATGACTATTGATTTTAGTAGTGATTTTGCAGGAAATTTGTCAGTGTAATATGTAGAATTACTTCAATAAGTAAAGGTAAAAATCCTTTAAGCTAGCATAATGAATGATAGGTGGTTAATTGAACAGATATTTTATACTACACATTTTCCCTAAGCAAAACAAGGTGAAATGCAAGCATAAATCCGGTATAAAAGATCACTCTTTGGCTTTAGATTTGAATTATATCAGCTGGTAATTATTAAATCCGTATTTATGAAAAAGACCTTTGTTATCAATGCGCTGATGATCTTGCTATCCTATGTTTTTCTGTTGCTGATATTGTAATGAGAAAATAAAAGGGATAAATTGATTGGATCGGATGTCACTGGTTTTCTAAAAGACCAGGTCTTCTTTCTTTCGTCCTTTTTAGCGATTCTTCATTGCGCCATTCTTCGATCAGCCGGTGATTTCCGCTAAGCAAAGCATCAGGTACTTTCCATCCGCGAAAATCTTCTGGCCTTGTATATACTGGTGGTGCCAGTAAATTATCCTGGAAAGAATCGAATAAAGCCGATGTTTCGTCATTTAAAACTCCGGGTATTAATCTGCCGACACAATCAACTAATACAGCCGCGGCTAATTCGCCACCACTTAAGACATAATCACCAATAGAGATTTCTCTTGTTACAAAATGTTCCCTGATCCTTTCATCGATCCCTTTATAATGTCCGCAGATCATGAGGATATTTTCTTTCAGTGAAAGATTATTTGCAATTTTTTGGTCCAACATTTCACCATCAGGCGTTAAATAGATCACTTCATCATATTTTCTTTCTGCAAAAAGATCTTCTATTGCTTTTGCTAAAGGTTCGCACATCATTACCATGCCTGCACCACCGCCATATTGATAATCGTCTACCTGGCCATATTCATTTACAGCCCATCGACGAAGATTATGAATATGCACTTCCAATAGATTTTTTTCCTGAGCTCTTTTCATGATGCTGTGTTGCATCGGGCTTTGCAGTAGTTCCGGCAAAACACTTATAATATCTATTCTCATAATTGTAAAGTTACAAAATCAAAAAGTGTATGATTGATCACTGATGAAAGCCCTTTTTCTGAAAAACAAACCCCCGTCGTTTGATAATGACGGGGGTTTTGTCCTTAACCATCCCATTAATTTACAGAGATGTTTTTAACCTTTTTAGGTTGTTTAATTTCCATTTTAGGGATAACAATTTTCAATTCCCCATTTTTGTATTCTGCATTGATCTTGCTGGCATCGCAATTTTCAGGAAGAGTAAAACTCCTGCTCCAGCTGGTATAGTTATATTCGCGACGATTATACCTTCCACTTTTTTCTTCCTTCTCTTCTTTTTCTTTTTCAGCACTAATGGTCAGCATATCATCATAAGCATCCACTTTGAAATCTTTCTTTTCCAAACCGGGTGCTGCAATAGTAAGTGCAAACTCTTTATCAGTTTCACTTACGTTCACTGCCGGAACATTCATCACTTTTCCGAAATTGAAAAATTCATCTAATGGGGCATTGAAGAATTTTTCCATCCAGCCGCTGTCAAATAAAGTCGGCCATGATGTTCTTGGCTTATCAACGGCTTTGTTTTCCATATTACTGTTTTTAAGGTTATGAAATATTGTTTTAACAGTTATAAAGATGGCTATTTTATTTTGCCGAAAAAATGATGCCAGTAAGGATGAAATATGATATTTATCAGGCGTAATTATTCACCCAAAAAATCATCAATGTCACGTCTTTGTTTTTTTGTTGGCCTGCCGACTTTACTCATTCGTTTGCCTGTGTGAAAACTGGCAGCTTGGTATTGAAGTCGTTCCATTTCTTCAGCAGGAGTGATATCAACATAATAATTAATAGCTTCTGAAAAAGCGACACGTTTGTATAATAATCCGCTTACACGAATGCGCCATCTTTTTGCTTCAGTTTTTACTTCATATTCCTCCCCAACATTTACATGTTTAGACGCTTTTGTTTGAACACCATTCAATTTCACTTTGCCAGTATCGCAGGCGTCGGAAGCCTGTGTACGTGTCTTAAAAAGACGAATGGCCCAGAGATATTTATCAAGACGAAGTTTTTCTTTTTCAGGCATGATCAAAATTAAAAAACCTCATCTTATCCGGATGAGGGTTTTTGAAAGTCTTGTGACAAGATCACATTTCTGCAAAATGCTTGTGGAAATATGGAATTGTTTCAATGCCCTTATAATAATTATCAAGATTAAATTTTTCATTCGGACTGTGAAGATTATCGCTGTCCAATCCAAAACCCATGAAAACGATCTTTATCCCTAACTCTTGCTCAAATAAAGAACAAATAGGAATGCTGCCACCACCACGAACAGGGATCGGATCTTTTCCAAAGGTATCTTTTATTGCTGCTGCTGCTGCTTTGTATGCTTTACTGTCGATCGGCGTCATGTAAGGTTCACCCCCGTGATGAGGTGCTGCTTTTACTTCGACATTGGCAGGAGCAATTTTCTTTAAATGATTAATTAAAAGATCAGTGATCTTATTGCTATCCTGATTGGGTACAAGCCTTGAAGAAATTTTTGCAAATGCTTTGGATGGTAAAACGGTTTTGGAACCTTCGCCAATGTATCCGCCCCAAATTCCATTTATCTCAAGTGTTGGGCGTATTCCGGTTCTTTCATTGGTTGTAAATCCTTTTTCACCCCATAATTCTTTCACACCAAGATCGTCCATGTATTCTTTTTCATCGTAAGGAGCGGCAGCCATCTTTTTTCTTTCCTCCGCAGAGGCAACAAGGACATCATCATAAAAGCCAGGAATAGTGATATGATTATTTTCATCATGAAGCGATGCGATCATCTTTGCCAGAATAGTAATTGGATTTGCAACAGCGCCACCATAAACACCACTATGCAAATCACGGTTTGGTCCGGTTACTTCAACTTCAATATAGCTTAAGCCACGAACACCAATATCGATTGATGGATTTTCAAGACTCAACATAGCAGTATCACTGATCAATATTACATCAGCTCTTAAAAGATCTTTATGACTTTTTACAAAATCCGCAAGATTCGATGAACCAACTTCTTCTTCTCCTTCAATGCAAAATTTTATATTGGTAACAAGGGAATTTGTTTGCACCATTGTTTCCAACGCTTTTACATGCATGTAAAATTGACCTTTATCATCACAGCTTCCTCTTGCAAAAATTTTTCCGTCTTTAATTACCGGATCAAAAGGGCCGCTATGCCAAAGTTCTAAAGGCTCCACTGGCTGCACATCATAATGCCCGTAAACAAGTACCGTAGGTTTTTTTGGGTCAATTATTTTTTCACCATAAACGATCGGGTGACCACTGGTTCTAAAAATTTCTGCTTTATCAGCGCCAGCTTCAAGCAAACGTTGTTTTACTGCTTCAGCGCATTTCTGCATATCTGGTTTGTGTTCACTTCTTGCACTTATACTTGGGATACGAAGCAATTCCAGTAACTCATTTAGAAAGCGATCTTTATTTTTTTGCTGATAATCTTTCCAGGCTTGAGACATGTTCTTTTTTTTAGGTAGGCGAAGATAAGGAGAAGATAAGGATAAGACGTTATTCACCTTCCCTAAGATTTCTTAACCTAAAGCAAAATCAATTTTTTATTTTGGGACAATCAAATTTGTTTCGCTTTCCAAAAGAATAGATCAGTCCAACCATTAAAGCATGATAGTGGTCAGCCATATCTGGATTTGCCGACTGGCTGAAACCATCCAGGTAGTCATTACCGATAATTCTATAGATGCCTTCAAGAGAAAATGAAAGTTTTTCAGTGATCCCATATCGAACACCGGCGCCTATTGGAATTGAAAAAAGACCTTTGGGAAGTTTATGATTTATATCTTCATTTAATCCATTAATGACAGCTGTTTCCCCGGCAAAATGCGAATAGTTGAAATTGCTCCAGTCTCTTTTTATATTTAAAAAGGAATAACTGATGCCGCCAAAAATATAGGGAGTGAAGTTGATAATACCTGCTTCATTGGATGCTAAACTAAGAATATTTCTCACTGCCTGGAGTGATAATTCTGTAACCGGTGTTTTAAACTTAAAATTTCTTTGCTGTCTCCAGTCCGGGCTTTCATATTTGGAATCATCTCCTTTTAAACTACCATGTAATAATTGGAATCGTATTGCATAAAGACTATTCAAATTTCTCGTAACAGAAATTGCAAATCCAGGTTTCATTGTATTGAAAGCACCATAATCATTCGGTGTAAGATCTCCCTGATAAATAAATGTGCCGATGTGCAGACCGAGCTCATAAGGTGGAATGATCTCAGATTGGCCATTGATTTTTAGGAAAATGAGACTAAATAAACTCAGAGCACTAACAGCAACGAGTGTTTTCATGGTAGAGGTTTAAAATTGAATAATAAGGAGCTATCCTTTAAAAATTGAGATCAGTAAAACTTTTAATGTAGGGTTAATTCATCGAGCTCGTTGGTGGGAATCAAGCTATTGATTGCAATCACTTCCCCAGGTTTAATCTATAGCAAATATTTTACCGGGAATTTTTGGGTGTTAAAAAGAGATAAGAAAATAAAGACAGGCAATAAAATACTCAACAGAATAGATCATTAAAGCTTTTTGCCTTTATCTTCAGGCTGTTTCTTTTTATTATGCTGCGTGAAATTGAATGCTTCCTCTTTTGCCCCTGAGTTAACAGCTTTCGTAACAATCTTGCTTCCGAACCTGTCTTTTATATCATCTACAGCTTTGTAGAGTTGGAGCTTTTCTATTTTGTTATCAAACAAGCTCATTTGCATTGTAAAAGGAATAAGCTGGCTGAAACGAACACCAATCAATCTTACAGGCCGACCAGCCTGGTATGATTTATTAAAAATATCTTTTGCTTTAGCAATGAGTTCGTCATCGAGTGCGGTGTAATCGATCACTTCCTGCCGGGTGGTTGTTTCAAAATCTTTATATCGGATCTTTACCGTCACACAACCGGTCAGTTTTTCATCTTCTCTCAAACCATAACAGGTTTTTTCTGTAAGCCTCACTAATTCTTTATGAAGAAATTCAACATCGTTGTAATCTTTATCAAAAGTGTTCTCATGGCTCATACTTTTTTGTTGCCAATCAGTTACTACTTCAGCACTACCAATGCCTTGTGATTTTCGCCACAAACTTTCACCCCATTTCCCTAGATGTTTTTCTAAATATTCGGGAGTCGATTTTGCCAAGTCTTCAATTTTATAGAATCCAAGGGCTTTTAGTTTGATCTCTGTTTCTTTTCCGACTCCATTTATTTTTTCTACTGGCAAAGGCCATAGAAAATCTTTTTCTTTTCCATGTGGAATTTCTAAAAAACCATTTGGCTTTGCTTCATTGGTTGCCATCTTGCTGATAAATCTTGCTGATGATAAACCACCGGATATTGGTAAACCCGTTTCATTGCTAATATGATGCCTTAATTCCTGTGCATATTTACTTACGCCAAAAAATTTGTCCATGCCGCTTAGATCAATATAAAACTCATCGATGCTGGCTTTTTCAAATTGTGGAACTTTTGATGCGATAATATCTGTAACCCATCTTGAGAATTTACTGTACTGGTCACGGCTTGCCGAAGTAATGATAGCATGAGGACAAAGCAGCATGGCTTTTTTCATCGGCATGGCAGAGTGAATACCAAATTTTCTTGCTTCATAACTGCAGGCTGCCACAACGCCTCTTTCATAACCGCCAACAAGAACTGGTTTCCCTTTTAAAGAAGGGCTATTCAGTATCTCCACTGAAACAAAAAAAGAGTCGAGATCAAAATGGGCAATATGTCTTTTTGGTTCATCCACGAAATTCAAAATTAGTTATAAGTCGGGAAGACCGGAAGTCGGTAAGCCCGAAAGACAATTCATTTTGAATTAAAAATTCTTTCGGACTCCCGGACTTTCTGACTTTCCGTCTTTTCAGGCTTTCGGACTTCAAAGCTATATTTGAACAATGGAATGGGAATGGCTCAAAACTGGTATTGGTCCGCTGAAAGACTTGCTGAATTTCCTGACACAGGAAAGCAAGACCAGCGATGTAATGAAAAAACAACTGATCCGTGAACTGCGAAACAATCTGAATATTTTCAGCAATGGCTTTAAAAATGAAGTGTCGGCAGATGTTATTATTGATCTGCTTTCGAACGATGCTATTAAAGATGGAATAAAAAATAATTTTAAGTTCAGGAAGTTGAAACCCGGCCGGATTGAACCTTATCATATTTACGATGAACGAAACCGTCGTTACCAGGGATGGGAAGCAGAAAAGCTAATGGATAAAATAGATGAAAAGATAGAAGAGCTGAAGAATATTAAAAAGATGAATAAGGGAACGGTAGAAAATGTAAAGAACAATATTTCTTTGATGATGAGTAATCTGTATTATCGAATGAAATTAATGGCGGATTTTATACGTTCTGATTTTAAATAGGATCATAAATAAACA
>DASTZB010000029.1:0-5550 GCA_035764525.1 Chitinophagaceae bacterium
TGCAAAATATATTGATGGGAAAGCTGTGATAAGGATCGGATCTGGTAAATATAATTTTAAAACAAAACAATTGAGATGAAAGCATTAGTGTGTGAAGAGCCCGGTTCAATTCAGTATATCAAAAAAGAAAAACCTTTCTTGCAGAATGGCCATGCTATTCTTAAAATAAAAAGGATCGGTATCTGCGGTACAGACCTGCATGCATTTGAAGGAACTCAACCTTTTTTTAATTATCCAAGAATATTGGGGCATGAACTGGCTGCGGAAATTGTGGAAATAGAAACCAATAATGAATTTGCCGTTGGATACAAAGTTACATTCAGCCCTTATTTTTATTGTGGTAATTGTATTGCATGTCGTAACGGGCTTACCAATTGTTGCGCGGATATAAAAGTCTTTGGCGTACATGTAGACGGAGGCATGTGTGAACTCATCTCAGTGCCATTGCAATATTTGATCAAAGGAAATGATATGACCTTTGAAGAACTTGCTTTAGTAGAGCCATTGGCGATCGGGGCACATGGAATAAGAAGGGCCGGTGTAAAGCCAGGTGAATTTGTTTTAGTAATAGGGGCCGGACCAATTGGTTTAGGAGTGATGGAATTTGCAAGGATCGCGGGTGCTCATGTCATTGCAATGGATGTGAATGATCAACGGTTAAAATTTTGCAAAGAGAAATTGAAGGTTGCACACACTTTCAACCCTGCGAAGGAAGATGCAATGATGCAATTAAGATCGATTACCGGTAATGATATGCCTACTGTTGTAATAGATGCAACAGGAAATTTAAAAGCTATCAATAATGCATTTCAATATATGGCGCATGGTGCCAGGTATGTATTAGTAGGTCTTCAGCGAAATGAAATCGCCATCAGTCACCCTGAATTTCATAAGCGGGAAGCAACTTTAATGAGCAGCCGTAACGCTACAACTGAGGATTTTAATCATGTATTAAATTGTATGAAAAATAAATTACTCGATCCTGCAACTTATATCACACACAGGGTACAGTTTGATGAAGTGAGAGATAATTTTGAAAGCTGGTTAAAGCCGGCAACAGGAGTTATAAAAGCAATGGTTTCCCTTGATTAATATTTTTTGATGCAGAGATTTTATTTACATATTTCTTTTGTCTTTTTCTTATTGCTTCATCTTAGTGTTCATTCACAGGTTCGTTCTGAAATAGATTTTAATAAAGGATGGAAATTTTATCTGGGTGATGACAGTTTAGCAAAGGAACCAATTTATAATGATAGCAAATGGAGAAAACTTTCTTTGCCGCATGACTGGAGTATTGAATCGGATTTTATCAAAGATGCGCCTGCTACAAACCAGGGAGGTTCATTGCCCGGTGGTGTAGGATGGTATCGAAAAACATTTACACTCCCTTCTTCAGCAACAAACAAAAATGTTTCAATTGCTTTTGATGCGGTATATAAAAACAGTGAAGTCTGGATCAATGGACATTATTTGGGCAAACGACCTAATGGCTATGTTGCTTTTTCCTATGACCTGACAGATTACGTCCATCCTGCACCTCAAAAAAATGTGATCGCTGTTAAAGTTGATAATAGCCAACAGCCTGATTCTAGATGGTATAGCGGTAGTGGTATTTACAGAAATGTAAAACTTTTTATCAGAAGTAAGATCGTTGTCAATGCCTATGGGATATTTGTTACAACTTCCGAAGTGACCAACGGATATGCAACTATTGAGATCACTACGTCAATGAGCGACAACTTTACTCAACGGCAGCCTTTTTCTATTGTTCATACAATACTTGACAACCAAGGGCTGGAAGTCGCAAAACAAAAGCCCTACAATTTTAATTTTTATGGACCCGGCACAGCGCTGATCCAAAAACTAAAAGTCAAAAACCCAGTCTTATGGTCTGTTGACCGCCCGCATTTATATATTTTAAGAACACAATTATTAAAAAACGGAAAGGTAGTAGATCAGGCAGAGAATGTTTTTGGTATTCGTACTTACAATTTTGATCCTCAGAAAGGTTTTTTTTTAAATAACAAATCATTAAAGATTAATGGCGTTTGCATGCATCATGATCTCGGTGCATTAGGCGCGGCATTTAATATCAATGCTGCAAGAAGACAATTGAAGATGTTAAAGGAGATGGGGTGTAATGCAATTCGCTTTTCACATAATCCTCCTGCTTCTGAAATGTTAGACCTGTGTGATCAAATGGGTTTTCTTGTGATAGTCGAAGCATTTGATATGTGGCAAAAGCGAAAGAATAAATATGATTACCACCTGGACTTTAAAGAATGGCATAAAAAAGATCTTGAAGCAATTGTTTTGCGTGACCGCAATCATCCTTCTGTTATTATGTGGAGTATTGGAAATGAAATAAGGGAGCAATTTGATAGCACAGGGACAACTATTACAGAAGAATTGGTTTCGATAATAAAAAGCCTGGACAATAGTCGGCCAGTTACTACAGCATTAACTGAAACATTTCCTGAAAAGAATTTCATTACTAGAGCAAATGCCGTGGATGTGCTAGGATTTAATTATAAGGATTATGACTATGCAGAATTGCCAAAGCGTTTCCCGGGACAAAAATTTATTGCGTCAGAGACTGCATCTGCGTTAGAAACAAGGGGTGTTTATGAATTTCCGTCGGACAGAATCCGTATTTGGCCTCCTGATTATAAAGCGCAGGATACTTTTTCTGCAAATAAAGATTTTACCTGTGCTGCCTATGATAATACCCGTGCATATTGGGGCAATACTCATGAAAGATCCTGGCTTGCTGTAAAAAATAATCAGCATATAGCTGGTGCATTTGTATGGAGTGGGTTTGATTATTTGGGAGAGCCAATACCTTATCCAAAGTTTCCTGCGAGAAGCTCTTATTATGGCATTATCGACCTGGCCGGTTTTCCCAAAGACGTATATTATATGTATCAAAGCGAGTGGAGCACAAAAAATGTATTACATATATTTCCGCACTGGAACTGGAAGACGGGAGACACAGTTGATGTATGGGCTTATTATAATAATGCCGATGAAGTGGAATTATTTTTAAATGGAAGATCGGCAGGCATACGAAAAAAAAATGATACAACTCTCCACGTAATATGGCGCCTGCCATTTCAACCGGGAACTTTAAAAGCAATATCGAAAAGGAATGGGAAAATTGTTTTGACCAAAGAGTTAAAAACATCCGGTGAAGCAGCTCGCATTGAATTAGCAGTTGATAAAAAAAACCTGAAAGCCGATGGAAAAGATTTATCTTTTATAACTGCAAGGATTTTAGATAAAAATGGGGTGTTGGTTCCTACGGCAGATAACGAGATAAAATTTTCAGTTACCGGCAGCGGTGCATTCGCAGGAAGCGATAATGGTTACCAGGCAGATACTATTACTTTGAAAAGCGCAAAACGAAAATGCTGGAAGGGAATGGCCCTGGCAATAATTCAATCCACCGAAAAAAAGGGAAATATTACATTAACAGCCATCAGCCCGGGTATTTCATCGGCGTCTGTATCCATTCGAAACAACTGATAGATAGGAAAAAGGCAACGCAATCGTTCCCGGAAATAACAAAGAGGCGAATAGTAAAATAATACATCTTTATAGCAAAACCTTACATTTTTACGCCCTATCCACGCATGTACCTTTAGCAGATTAAATGAAAAATTAAAATTCATTTAAGAATCACGATTAAGCAGGCCGTATGAACATCTCTAAACATTCTAATAATATAAGCAGCAAATTTGGTTTCAAGGACGGTTGTAAAAACCGTAGATCCTTTATCCTAATAATTCATGCGGCCTCTTTTAAAAACTTTTTTACGTTTTTAATTATCTCATTAAGTGCTTTTGTATCCAAAGCACAAACTGAAGCCGATTTCAGAAAAACTCTTCATGACCGCTCTGTAAAAATTGTAAACACTCTCGAACTCAATGATTCAGGGAAATATAATGACGTAGTTGATCTTTTGGCTGATCAATATTTTAATCTTAATAAAGTTCATGATAAAACAAAAGAATCAATAGCTGCGATCAATTCACTTCAATTGGCCGGTGAAGAAAAGAGCAGCCGGATAAAGATCGAAGAAGAAAAAAAAGCATTTCAACTCTCTGAATTGCACAAAGGGCTCATTGCAAAGCTTCAAAAAACTTTAACTGGTGAACAGATTGAAAAGATAAAGGATGGGATGACTTATCGTGTAATGCCTGTAACCTATACAGCATACCAGGATATGATACCGACATTAACACCAGAACAGAAAGAAAAAATTCATGATTGGCTGAAAGAAGCAAGAGAACTGGCGATGGATGAAGGCTCATCAGAGGATAAACACAAAGTTTTCGGAAAATACAAAGGAAGGATCAACAACTATCTTTCAACGCAGGGCTATGATATGAAAGCGGAAGAGAAAGGTTGGCAGCAGAGGATAAAAGAAAGAGAAGCTGCGAAAAAAAGCGGCTAAGAAAAATAACGATTGCATTTATTATTCAGATTTCATAAAATAAAAATGAAAACCATATGACTTGTTTCAAAATAACAAAACTGCTGCTATGGTTCCTTTTTTCACTTTTGAGCATTTCAGCTGTCGCACAGGAAAGAACTGTGTCAGGAAAAGTAATTGATCCTGAAGGTAAACCTATACAGGGCGTAACTGTAAAGATTAAAAACAATACTATTAGCACTGTGACTAACGCTGATGGTTTGTTTAGTATCAAGGTCCCTTCACCCGAATCTATAATCACATTTTCTCATATATCATTTGTCGTTTTTGAAAAAAAAGCCGGCATAGACGATAACGTAGAAATAAAACTGACCGCGGCTGAAAAATCAATGGATGAAGTTGTGGTGGTTGGTTATGGAACTCAAAAACAAAAAAATATAACTGGATCAGTAGTGTCCGTAAGTCCAAAAAAGCTGGAAGACCTCCCAGTGGCTTCACTGACCGAAATGCTGAGAGGACAAGTCCCTGGCTTGAATGTATCCGGTGGAAGCACCCGTCCCGGTACGATGGCAACGTTAAGTATACGTCAGCAATTCAACTGGGGAAAAGATGGTGGAGGAACAATACCATTGATTATTATAGATGAGGTGGTGCAAATTGATCCTGCTACGAATCTTCCAACATTGGATAAATTTAATATGCTGGATCTTTCTGAAGTAGAAAGCATTACTGTATTGCGTGATGCAAGCGCCGCTATCTATGGTGCACGTGGTTCCCAGGGTGCTATTGTTGTGAAAACAAAAAAAGGAAAAATAGGAACACCAAAAATAACTTACTCAGGTAAATTTGAAATAAATGATGCTGTAAGCCATAGCAAAGTGATGAATGCAAAACAGTATGGCCTTTTCTCTAATAGACTTAACCGTGCTGCTGGGGCGTCTCAGCAAGCTTTTTTTACACCCACGGAGATAGTCAGCATGGACAGCATGAATTACGATTGGTTAAAGAATGATTGGAATAGTGCTGGTGCTATGCAACATTCCCTTACGGTGAGTGGTGGTTCTGACAAAGCAACCTATTTTGCCGGTGGATCCTATTACAGGCAAGGAGCTAAT
>DASTZB010000030.1:0-8241 GCA_035764525.1 Chitinophagaceae bacterium
CCAGCATTTTTGCAAGCATGGTTAGTGTAAATACAAATAAAACCCCGGTTAGAAAAGAAATAATGAACGCGATGGAAAAGGTCGGGTATTGTAATAAGCGGGTATCAAATAAAGGTTTTTTATGTGTGGCACCACGTATTAGCAATGCTGCTCCTGAGATCACGATGACAATGAGTGATACAAGGATCTTTGGATGACTGATACCCTGGTATTGCTGCCTGTACATAAATGCAAATAGAATAGCCATTATTAATATTGAAAAAGGGATGAGGCTTACCCAATCATCTTCTATTTCTTCATTTTTTTCAGTAACGGGTACAAAAAAGAAAGCAACTATAATAACCAGGAGTAATACAGGCAAACTCAGATAGTAAGTGAATTGCCATCCAAAGTCTTCAGTGAACACAGCATTAGCGATCAAGCTAAGGCTTAACCCTGCAATATTGGCTGCAACAGTGAACAAGGCTCCGATCGTTTTTTCTTTCCCGGCATAGGTAGCCAGGTAAAGTTGTGTAGCCACAGCGATCATAAATCCATTAGCAATGCCTGCAGCGATCCTCGAAGTAAGCAGCGTTGTAAAATCATCGGCTTTAAAAGATACGATCGTTGATACAAGAAAAAACAGTGCGGCTCCGATGAAAAGCCACCTGTTGCCAAGCCATTTTATGAATACAAGGCCTGCGATCCCGGTAATAATTGTACCTGCATGAAATCCTCTTAATAACCAGTTTGCGTCCTGGAAACTTACACCAAAATATCCTTGTACATATGCAAAAGAAAGACTTTGCCCAAAGTAATTGAAAGAACACATGAGCAGCACAAAGAAAAAATAAACCCGAATCCAGAATTTGTCTGTTACCAGTGGCATACTTGTGAATTGAATTATTGAGTCACCACAACACTAAACCCCGGTCTTAGTAATTGCCGGGCCCGGGCCGAATCTTCAAACTGTATCCTCACTGGTATACGCTGAATAACCTTTACGTAATTACCAGTAGCATTGTCTGGTGGGAGTAATGCGAATTTGGAACCGGTAGCACCACCAATCGTTTCTACGATCCCGACAAACGTTTCTTTGGGATAAGCATCTGTAGTCATTTTTACTTTTTTACCAATCGGGAAAGCCGCAAGCTGGGTCTCTTTGAAATTTGCCGTTACCCAGATGTTCTGAGATTGTACTATAGAAAAAAGCTGCGTGCCTGTTCGCACCATTTGTCCTAATTGAATCTTTCTTTTAGAAACTATACCGCTAACAGGAGCTCTGACTGTTGCATATTTCAGATCCTGGCGGATGATGGCGATCTGGGTTTCTTGTGTAGCGATATTCTGATGAGCCAGGTCTACTTGTTTTTTTGCATCTTCGAGTTGTACCATAGCCGCTTTCTCCTTATCATAAGCGTTTTGAAGATTGACAGTACTTTTGATATAATTCTCCTCGGTAAATTCATATACCTGTACTGATACAACTCCTTTCTCCATTAAGATCTTATTTCGTTTGTAATTAGTTTCAGCTGCATTGAGTGAGGCTTTATTGATCTCGATACTTTGCGTAGCCATTTTTTTATCAAGCCCTGCTGCCTTTATTCCGATCTCTGATCTTCTCAGGTTGGTAATGGAAACATTGTATGCATTTAAAGCTTGTCTAAGTTTAAGATAAAGATCCGTGGTATCAAGCTGAAGCATTATGTCGCCTGCATGTACCGCCTGGTCATCATCCACATAAACTGAATCTACAAATCCATCAGTGCGGGCAAGTACAGGAACAATATCGCCGTCCACTTGTGCATCGTCGGTGCGGTTCTTATCATCATAATAATTAATAATGAGCCAATAAATGATTGCAAGCGTTGCGGCAATTATTAATAAGATAAAAATATTGCGGGCGGCTGTTTTCATTTACATAGAATTTAGTTACTGCTAAATGTACAACAAAAGCATTTTCTACCTGATGTTTTTTGCACCCTTGTACTGTTTATACAGTCGTATCTGAATGTAGCATTTAGTCCTTAATACATCATACCCGTTTATATAAAAAAACATTAACTTTCAGAATGAACCGCCAACGCCTTGAAAGAAATCTGAAAAATTTTTTCACGGCAAATACTTTATTGCTATTCTTATTGTGCTTTATGATTTTCGGCACAACCATGCTTCCTGAATCCTGGTACAGGGCCACTTATTCCATTCTTATTAACCTGATCCTTATCTGTATAATTTTCTGCCTTGACAAGTCTCACCAGATATTTTCAAATATTGCTGTTACAATACTTGTGATCCTTCTTAATATAGCTTTTTTTACAAGAGCTCAATTGGCGAACGCAATATCAGATGGCCTGAATGGCGTTTTCTTTCTTTTTGCCTTTACCCGTTTACTGAGACAGGTAGCTCACGCAAAAGTGGTCACTCCAAAAGTTATGGTTCAATCTGTCAGTTGCTATTTATTACTAGGTCTTCTGTTTTCTATGGGTGTTGCCCGACTAGAGTCTGTACATCCTGGTTCTTTCAGTTTCCCGGCTGATGAAATGGGTTCTTTCCAGGCCAAATACTATGATCAACTTTATTTTTCATTTGTCACTATGGGCACTGTTGGATACGGCGATTTTTTACCTAAAACTCCTTTTGCAAAATCTTTTTCTACGCTTATTGGAGTTACAGGGCAATTGTATGTTGCCATAATTATTTCTATGCTGGTCGGTAAATTCTCTTCTTCAACAAACCATTCAAACTAAAATGGTTTACCTTGATAAGAAGATTGAAATAAAATGAAACAGATTTTTTAAATCAAATAAACCTAACCATGAACACCTTTAACACCGACCAACGACGCAACGTGGTAGAAACAGCCCTGGTCGTGCTGCTTTTGCTGGTATTGCTTTCTACACTGTATACAGTCTTAAGTGTCTTTTTAGGCGTCTTTACATATGCCATTATTCTTGCGGTTGCCATTCACCCGCTATTTGAAAAACTTGTAAGAGTATTGGGAGGCAGACGGAAACTGGCAGCCTTTATTTATGGTCTATTATTGGTTGCCCTTGTGGCCTTGCCATATATTTATTTAATTAATTCACTGGCTAACTATGCACAGGAATCAATAAAGTACGTCACTGATGCAAAGGAAAACGGCCTCCCTGCTTTACCGGAATGGATCGCTGGTTTGCCCATTGTGGGAGATAAAATCTCAACCGCCTGGCAAAATATCCAAAATGATCCGGCTTCTATTGCATTATATGAACCTCAAATAAAAGGTATAGCCAGCCGTATTCTTACCGGCGGTTTAGGAGTTATCGGCTCGGGGCTGGAATTCGTAGTTGGTATTATCATTTCTGCAATTATTTTGAATAGCGGCACCAAAGCCCTTAATCCTATTTATGCAATAATGAAAAGATTGGTAGGTGAACATGATGGCCCTGCATTGGTTGATGCTTCGGGAAAAGCAGTAAAGGGAGTTGCTATTGGAGTGATGGGAACAGGCTTCATTGCAGCTATTGCAGCATGGATCGGTTTTACTATTGCTGGTGTTTCAATTGCAGCCGGACTTGCAGCTATTACTTTTTTCTTTGTGGTTATTCAATTGGGACCTTTATTCGTGTTCTTACCAGTAGTCATTTGGTTAGGAATGCAGGGAGAAACCGGGATGGCAATCTTTATGACAATTTATGGTATAGTAGTGCTAATGGGCATTGACAATATTTTGAAACCGATCCTTATTGCAAAAAGTGGTAAGCTCCCGATCTTAGTACTCTTCCTTGGAGTTGTTGGTGGTATGGTTGCATGGGGTTTTACAGGAATGTTCAAAGGCGCAATAATTCTCGCTATCTTTTATACACTATTTAATTCATGGTTAAAGCCTAAAAAACTAGGAGAGCCAGAAACTGTATAAAAGAAAATTATTTTTCTTTTATGCAAAATATAATGATCCGGTCTGACAGAATTGAAAAAATTAACTGCACACCGGATTTTTTTTAAAATACTTCATTCAAACCAAAGAAGAACCCGCTTGATCCATATTTACCCCTGGCATAATCCATACAGATCGTGGACCGGCTTTGTTTATTAAAAAGAATTCTTAGTCCACCACCCCCGCCCGGCTCCCAATATTGAAATATCTTTTTCTCGAGATCATCAGAAGCAGTTTGCAAATTAATAAATGCTACACCACTCAGTAATTTATCTCTTGTAATTGGGAATCGCCATTCCCCTTCAAAGCAGGCATAAGAAGGACCCTTAAAGCGACCCATTGTATAAGCACGACCGCTTCTGCCGTATGTATCATAGGCAGTAGCAGGCAGTTCCAGGTAAGGTACAGTTCCACTTAACTTATAAGATGCCCAGTGCCAGAATGCCAATACGTGTTCCGGATTCTTCTTACTAAGGCTAATGTATTTTCTCAGATCATAGATCAATTGTATGGCGTTCTTAGTGCTGCCCAACCATTTCTGGTTGAACCGTAAACTGAAATCAGCATAGATGCCGCCATAAGAACGAAGAGGATGTTCGCGGGTTGTGTATTGCAGTGCTAACAATAATCCATTTGCAGAATATTTTGAGGAGTCAAAATCATTGCGCAAACCATATCGTTTATGAGGTGAGCTGGGCAAAACTTTAAGTTGTTCATCGTTGATATTAGTGCGGATATCAAAGCTGATACCGCCGCCAGCAAATAAATGCGGCCCGATCTTTCGATATACTTTTTCAGTAAGCCTGATAAATGTAAACCGTATCAGGAATGTGCTATCACTTTTGTGCTGGTATTCTTCTTTATTTCCTGTACCAATACCATAATCTGCAATTAAAAATTTTGACAATTGCCAGTTGCCCTGGAAATTCCATTTATTAGCTTCAGTAAAAACATTATGACGTGCCTGCCCGGTAACTACACCTTTCGTACTGTAAATACCTTCAAGACCAAAAGATGAAAGACTGGTATTTTCAGGAGCTCCATATTGTTTGATGGCTGATATCTTAGCTCCGATTACAAAACCAAAGCTTGGATTATAGCCGATAGAAGGTAAAATGGTCATTCCACTCTTCTTTGGAGCTTTTGTAGTATCCACTTTTTTGTTAAGAATTCGTCTGACAAAATCTCCAACATCAGTAATGGGTATTAAATTATCATTTCTCACGGTTGTTTCCTGTGCATTTACTTCCGAAGAGAAAAAACATAGCAAACAAATTATTAAACCACAAGGGAAAAAACAGGTGAGAAAACGAATGGTAAATTTTTGGTTTACTGGCATGAAGAATTTATAATAAAGATTGTACGTTCTTACTTCAATTCATAAAATTAAATAAAATGCAAAACATGATTTGAAAACGGTTAAATCGAATACTATTTTTTACGTTCTTTATCAAATTGTGCAAATAGCATCTCCGTATATTCTTTGCTTGATTTTTCAATGCCTGATGGGTTGTCTGCTTTTGACTGAACTGACCAGATCAGTTGCTGGGTATCTGCATCATAAGCATTCGCTTCAATAAAATAAGTTTTGTCAGTTGCCCAATAACCAGGGCTATATAATGTCGGCTGCCAGTAATTATAATATCCATAGAAACCGGTACCATAAGCTCCATAAGAACCATACGGCCCATATCCAGCGTATGGCGCATACCCTACACTTACAGATACCGCACCGGGTACATAATAGGTTTCACTTTTTACATCAATTACCGCAATAGATAATATCACATCGCAACCCTTGTCACGAATTAATTTTAACACCAGGTCTCTGTCACGCATATTTTCCTTGTTGAAATTCGGCGGGAAGATCTCATATCCTCTTACTACATTAAATCCTCTTGCTTTTGCAGCCGCACCCAGGTCAGCTTCAAGCGAATACTTTACAGGATTATTTTGTATTAAAGCTGCGACAAAAACAGTGGTATATTTTTTTTGTGGCCTGTCCGGGTTTACCCATGATGTCGTTATTTTTTGAGAAGGGCCGCAGGAAAAACACAAGACTGTCAATACAAAGAGGTTCAGTAAATTATTTTTTTTCATAAATAGTTTTTGATGTCCCGTTATAAATCAAATGTGATTAAAAAAATTATTCATTGTGTTTTATCAACAATTTTGTCGCCAGAGCGATAGCAATCCTTTGTTATATGATGATTTTTTTCACCAGAAAAAAAATGAGGAGAAATATCTCCTCATTTTTGTGATCGAAATCAGGCTTATTTCAAAAAGCCATCTTTTTTCATTTTTTCAGAAATGACATCGGCGATATCATTCACTGTTTTATCAAGTTTAGAAGGATTCACTGTTTTTGTAGTTCCGGTCCAAACTAACTTATCGGGATTCACAGTATAAACGGTTGTTTCAACAAAATAGTTCTTATCGGTAGTATAATAGCCAGGAGTAGAATACATGCCTGCCCCATAACCATAATACCTGCCATAACCACCATAAAAAGATGTGGTAGTACCCGGCACATAAGAAGTCTCTTTTTCTACATCGGCCAGGCGCATCAGTAATATGTGTGTAAACTTACCCTCCGTCACTTTTTGTCTTAATGCTTCTTCACTGGCACCTTTCAACATTTCTGTTGAAACAATAGTGTAGGAAGACACAGCACCACTGCCGAGCCGTTTTGAAAGGTGATCTTCGATCACCCGACGGGAAGTTTCATCTTTTACCATTGCAACAACCAAGGTTTTATTACTTGCACCCGGGCTTACACTTGCACCTGGCTCCATCCATGATTTTTCAATTTTTGTTGAAGGTCCACAGGAAACAAGAGATGCGATTACTAAGGCTGATAAAATCAAATGTCTCATAATTTAAAATTTAGTTGAACGAATAAATGCAGGCTATAAAAAATTATTTTTTCTTGAAATTAAAACATATTGCACCACCCAAACCAAACTGGAAGATACTGGCATAATCAGTAAAAGCAGTGGTTCCCCATCCGGGGTAATAATAATAATCGTAACCGACAGCCGATATAATGGATTGAACATAGGCATGAAGGTTAACTGATACCGAAGAAGCAGTTCTTATTTTTACTCCAAACTTTGCGTCCCAGGCAAATTTCGTTGCACTATTGCCATCTTTTATTGATAAGATGCCGACACCAAGACCAGCTCCCAAATAGGGCAATGCTTTTGCTTTGGGATCGCTCCCAAAATAACTGTTACCTCCTAACAATATATAATTTATCGAACCCTTATCTTTTCCGACATTGAGCTGAGTTCCAGCCGGTCCATGAAATGGAAATTCTGTTCCCATGCCCAGCCATCTAAGTTCAAAAGATTTGTTTCTTGAAGGGAAATATTCAAGGCCAGCGCCGTATTGGAAAGCCTCGTTTATATATCCATAAGATGCATCAAAATTTACTTTGTCCTTAAAGTTGTAGCCACCATACAAGTTAAGCGATAATGATTTTGGTTCCTGCGCTTTTAAGCCCATTGCTAAAAAGAAGACCGTGCTAAGAAGAACTAATCGTCTCATAATTTTTTTAGTTTAATAATTAATGTGAGATCAAAAGGGACGGATAATATTTTCAATGTGTAATTCCCAGATAGGTCAACAGACAAGGGTTCCGGTTGCAGGGCTGCTTATAAAACAAACATATAATTTGAATGCAACCGAGTTTTTAAAATTGAATTTGCAACGGATTCTTACGGATTATCATGGCCCGGTACCTTTGATTTATCAAGCTCGCCAATAAAAGGTATTTCTTCCTGAATGCTTAGGCGGATACAGTTCTCAATATAATCTTCCAATTGTATAAACTTTGACGCTTGTAAGCCACCAATGACTGCAGAAAATTTCGTAAAATATGATTGCTGGAACTTAGTGTATTTATCTGTCCATGCAAGTTTTTTTGTTGTCAACTCAGTAGCTTTTTTACTATCCAGCTTTTCATAATTGGTAGCATAGGCTTCGATTAATTTAATCCTTTCCTGGCCAAGTTTTTTCCTGGCGGTTTCATATACATCATATAAAGACCAAAACTTAGCACTTTGTGCTTCGGGGATAGTCATGTATGCTTGCACCAGTTCTTTTTTTTCTTTTCCAAATATGGATTGTATAAGGTCAACATCTTCTTTGTTGGATTGTGCAAACATGCCTGCTGACAACAAAAAAGTAACGGCAATAACAATTAGTTTTTTCATTTCTGATTTTTTTAATGTTTATGGTTTTTTGAGACAAGGAAGGTAATGGTTTTTTTGATTTTTAAAAAATCCCGAATCATGATGAAAACTGATTTTCATCAGCAACTTTGGGGCCTCATTTATTCA
>DASTZB010000031.1:0-17300 GCA_035764525.1 Chitinophagaceae bacterium
CGGATCAATTCCATTATCTATAAAATGTGCGTCCACTTCAGGAATTTCTTTCATGCGTATCATTCTGTATTGATGGAAATTGGTTTGTTCAGCCACGCCATCTTTAAAACTTATTTTACCAAACATCGCATGCCCATAACCATCTACTATTGCGCCCATCACTTGTTGTAAGGCACCACTTTTATTAATCACCTCGCCGCAATCTGATACTGCATATATTTTTTTCACCACCGGTTTTCCATCTTTCATTACTACTTCGGCTACTTGTGCCACATAACTTGAATGAGAAAAATAAACACTAAAGCCCTGCGATACATTTTTCTTGGTACCCCAACCAGATTTTTCAGCAGCAGTTTTTATCACTGTTTCCATCCTGTCGATATTATAATTAATAGTGCCGACAGGTTTTGTTCTTGCTTTTTGCAATAGGTCAAGTCTGAATCGCACAGGATCTTTTCCTGCAGCCATTGCCACTTCATCAATAAAACTTTGTTCAGCAAAGGCAAGGAAGTTTGTAACAGGTGCCCGCCATGCGCCGGTTGTAATCGGAGATTGATGATCGACTGTATCGATTAAAAGATTATCAACTGCACCGGAAGGAAAATTATTCTCTCTTGTTGAATTGCCAACATTTACTCCAACACCCCTAAGTTTATAACCAATTAAATTTCCTGTGGCATCTAATGCCGCTTCAAATTTATAACGAACGGAAGGACGATAACTTCCACCAGTCATGTCATCCTCTCTTGACCAAATAAGTTTTACAGGTTTTTTAATGATGCTTGACAATTCTGCAGCCTCCGTTACATAATCAAATTTTAATCTTCGTCCAAAGCCGCCTCCTAATCTTGTGATCGTTACTGTTATTTTATCTTCAGGAATATTCAACAACTTTGAAACTGCTGTTCTTGCACTGCCGGGAGTTTGAGTAGCCCCGATCAATTCAACACCATCGGAACGAACGTCAGCAAAAAAATTCATTGGCTCCATTGGATTATGTGGGAGAAATGGACACTGGTATTCGCTCGTAACAATTTTGGCAGCGGTCTTAAATGCTGCTTCAACGTCACCGTCTTTTCTTCTTACCTGTGCCTTATCGCTATTAAGCATTGAAGTGAATAGTTGGTTGTGATCAGCAGTGCTTTCAATATTTCCGTCTTTTTCATATTCAACTTTCAAAGCTTTCTTCGCTTTCATCACTTCCCAAGTGGATTTACCAACAACAGCAACATTATTTTTAAATGTAACCACATCTATAATTCCGGGCATTACTTTAGCAGCCGCATCATTCACCGATTTGATTTTTGTACCAAATGCAGGCGGACGCTGGATCATTGCAAACACCATCCCTTCACGGTAAAAATCCAATCCAAAGATCCCTTTACCTGTAATAATATTTTTGTTCTCAACATTTTTAACAGCAGTGCCAATAATTTTGAAATCTTTTCTATTTTTTAAAGGAACATCGGTTGGTACAGTGATCTTAGAAGCATCTTCAGCAAGCTCACCATAACTTAATTTATTACCGGATTTACTATGAATGACAAAACTGTTAGCCGTAGTGCATTCACTTGCATCTACATTCCATTTTTTAGCAGCAGCGGCAATCAATAAATATCTCGCAGTCGCTCCTGCAGTTCTTAATCTTTTCCAGGAATGGGGAATAGCTCCGCTTCCACCGGTTAATTGCCTGTCAAACTTCTTATCTAGCGGAGCTTGCACGACTTTGACTTTATTCCAATCCGCATCAAGCTCATCAGCAACTATCATGGGAAATGATGTCATTACATTTTGTCCAAGCTCAGGATTGGGAGAAAAAATTGTAATAGTACCATCAGTTGCAATTGATAAATAGCTATTAAAATTCAAATCTCCGGTAGCAACTGCTTTATTTAAGATCACCGGTGCTGCCTCGCTTCCAAACCAACTAAATCCGAGAACAAGTCCACCGCCGGTTAAAGAAGTTATTTTTATAAAATCTCTTCTACTTGTTTTATTAAGAGTTGACATAGATTAAAGTTTTTTGCTTGCTGATTGGATTGCTTCACGAATGCGATGATAGGCACCGCAACGACAAAGATTACCGTGCATTGCATCATCAATTTGTTGTTGGGTTGGTTTTGGATTTCGTTTCAACAATGCAGCCGCGGTCATTATTTGACCTGCCTGGCAATAACCGCATTGAGGAACATCGACTTCATCCCATGCTAACTGCACTGGATGATCGCCATTTTTCGACAGGCCCTCTATAGTTGTGACTTTTGCAGACTTAATTGCTGAAACGGGTAAAGTGCAAGAACGAACAGGATTACCATCAATGTGAACAGTACATGCACCACATTGCGCAATACCGCAACCATATTTAGTTCCTACTAAGCCAAGATGATCCCGCAACACCCACAATAGCGGTGTATCAGCAGCGACCTCGGTTTTGTATTCTTTACCATTGATCTGAAGTGTGAAAGCAGCCATAGGAATTAATTTTTATCAGCCTTAAAGTTACGAAAAAGAGATATTTGGACTTAGATATTCTGTCTGGCTATAACTTCAATTCCATAAACACTAGCCAATTTTTCATCTTTTCGGGAAGATCATAGTAGGGTTTAATATTTTTAAATCCAAAACTCTGATATAATTTTTGAGCTTCGACTTGTCTTATACTTGTATCAAGTTTCATATTTGTATAACCTATCTTTTTTGCTTCAGCAATTATTGCTGTGGCTAAAGCCCGTCCTATTCCTTTGCCGTGAAATTCAGAATAAACGAACATTCTTTTCATTTCACATGATCGATCATCTAATTGCCGTAACGCTACACATCCGGCTGGCTGATTATTATAGAAAGCCAAAAGAAGCCTTCCTTTAGGCATTGCATATTTTCCAGGCAATGATGCTAATTCTTTTTCAAAAGTCCTGGAGTCGAAATATTCATTAATAAGTTCTTTGTCGTCCAAATGACGTTGCAAATGCCATTTGACAAATTCATTAATTAAATTTCTTACATGCGTCAAATGCTCTTCGCTTATTGTATTTAAAATTTTTATGTTCATCGACTCTGGTATTAACAATAAAAATAGATGAATATCATTCAATGTTGTGCCTCAAATAAAATCAAATAATGAGAATAAATTTCTACACGTTCCAATCATTGATGCACAAATAATGTTTGTCCAATTTTTTTTCTACAAACATTTAACTTTTACCCGCTTTTAATCAGCGCATTCTGATCAAAATGTTGTGGCATAATTCTTTATAATAAATAATAAAAGAAATATGGCACCGCCTTCGAAAAAAAATATTGACCTGATCTGTTTCTCTCATTTGCGGTGGAATTTTGTTTACCAGCGTCCCCAGCATTTAATGAGTCGTTTTGCAAAAGAACGCAGGGTGTTCTTTTTCGAAGAAGCTGTATATGATGCTCCTTCACAGTACAATGAAATTTTTGATGACCCCGCAACCGGAGTCTGTGTTGTAACACCACATATCACTAACGATACGATAAATACCAGTGAAGCGTTGCGTCACTTGCTAGATATATTCATGGCATCGATGAATATTAAGACTTATGGGACCTGGTATTATACTCCTTTATCATTTGCGTTTAGCGATCATTTAAAACCGGCATTACTTGTGTATGATTGCATGGATGAACTTTCATCTTTCAAATTTGCCTCTCCGGAATTAAAAGTTTGGGAGCAAAAACTTTTTGCAAAAGCTGATCTTGTGTTTACAGGCGGCATGCATTTGTATGAGGCAAAAAAGAAATTGCATTCGAATATTTTCGGTGTTCCCAGCGGCATAGATATAAAACACTTTATACAGGCAAGAAAATTTGTAAAAGACCCGGTTGATCAGGCGAACATCCCTCATCCCAGAATTGGATTTTATGGTGTTGTTGATGAGCGATTCAATATTGAACTTTTAAGATCAGCAGCAGAGCAACGTCCTGATTGGCATTTTATCGTTATCGGGCCAACGGCTAAGATCGATCCCGCTACATTACCTGTGAATAATAATATTCATTTTATTGGGATGCGGGATTATAAAGAGTTACCTGCTTATCTCGCAGGATGGGATGTTGCAATGATGCCTTTTGAGTTAAATGAAGCCACGAAATATATCAGTCCAACAAAAACACCGGAGTTTCTTGCTGCAGGTAAGCCGGTGGTATCAACTTCCATTCATGATGTTGTTCATCCATATTCCGATAAGAAAGTAGTAAGCATTGCTGATACTCCGGATGAGTTTGTTGCTGCTATTGAACAATATTTATCAACTGAAAGAAGTAAAAGTTGGCTAAAAGAGGTCGATTCTTTATTGGAAACGATGACATGGGATGATAAATGGAAGCTAATGAATGATCTTATGAATAAAACTATTAACACTAAAACTATTAATCATGAAAATAAATCACAGGCCTATGTTTGACTATTTAGTGGTGGGGGCCGGGTTTGCCGGCGCTGTCATTGCGGAGCGATTGGCAAGCCAGGCAGGGAAAAAAGTTTTAATAATTGATAAAAGAAATCATATTGGAGGAAATACTTACGATTATTATAATAATGAAGGAATACTTGTACACTTATACGGCCCACATATATTTCATACAAACTGTAAAGAGATCTATGATTATCTCGGAAAATTTACAACTTGGCGCCCTTATGAGCACCGTGTATTAGCAAGTGTAGACGGAATGCTGGTTCCAATACCTATCAATCTTAATACAATTAATAAACTATATGGTACTCAATTATGCTCTTCCGAAGTTGAAAAATTTTTGGAAGATAGGGCTGAAAAAAAAGATAGAATAGTCACTTCAGAAGATGTTGTTCTAAGCAAAGTGGGCAAGGACTTGTATGAAAAATTTTTCAAAGGGTATACAAAAAAACAATGGGGGCTGGATCCAAGCGAATTGGATGCTTCCGTAGCAGCAAGAATACCGACCCGTACAAATAAAGATGACAGGTATTTTACCGATACCTACCAGGCAATGCCTTTGCTGGGCTATACAAAAATGTTTGAGAAAATGCTTTCTCACCCAAGAATAAAAGTAATGCTCAATACAGATTATAAAGAAATTGAAGAATTGATCCCCTATAAAGAAATGATCTATACGGGACCTATCGATTATTACTTTGATTATTGCTATGGAAAATTGCCTTATCGTTCTCTTGAATTTAAGTTTGAAACTATAGAAACAGAATGCTTTCAACCAACGGGCACTGTGAATTATCCGAATGAACATCCTTATACAAGAGTAACAGAATTTAAATACCTAACTGGTCAAAAGCATCCAAAAACAACAATGGTATATGAATATCCAAAAGAAGAGGGAGATCCATATTACCCTGTGCCTCGTCCCGAAAATGCAGAACTATATAAAAAATACCAGGCATTGACTGCAGAGATGCCAAATGTTCATTTTGTTGGAAGATTGGCCACCTATAAATATTATAATATGGACCAGGTGGTAGCACAATCGTTAACCCTGTTCAAAAAAATAATTGGTACGAAAGAACAAGAAAATGGAACACAGATCAACGGACATAAACAGCCAGTATTGCAATCCTGAAATTTGGGGCGGTGTTGAATGTACCATCAACAGGGTGCAAGATATTTTTCGTGACCAGCTTATTTACTCCGGACATTATTCAAGACCCGGAGATATTGAACGGTTTGCAGAGCTGGGAATCAAAAAGATCCGCTATCCATTGTTATGGGAATTTCATCAGCCTGTAACAAACAAGCCCATTGATTGGAGTTGGACAGAGAAACAACTAAAGGAAATTCGCAAGAAGCATATTAAGCCAGTTGCAGGATTATTGCATCATGGAAGCGGTCCTGCATTTACAGATCTAACCGATCACGAGTTTCCTGATAAATTAGCTTTATATGCTAAGGCTGTTGCTAAAAGATTTCCGTGGATCGAATATTATACTCCCGTAAATGAACCACTAACGACAGCAAGGTTCAGCGGACTTTATGGTTTATGGTATCCGCATGGCAAAGATGAATTAACATTTTTTAAAATGCTCATCAATCAACTAAAAGGAATTGTATTGAGCATGCAGGCTATCAGGAAAATAAACCCAAAGGCTAAGTTGGTACAGACAGAAGACCTTTCCAAAACGCATAGTACTGTTTTGCTTTCTTACCAGGCAGATTTTGAGAATGAGAGACGGTGGCTGACTTATGATTTTTTATGTGGGAAAGTAGATCAGCAACATTTTTTTTGGAATTATTTTATTTCAATGGGAATTGATACAAGAGACCTGGAATTTTTCATAGAGAATCGATGCCCGCCTGACATTGTTGGTTTCAATTATTATGTAACCTCGGAAAGATATTTAGATGAAAAAATTGAGAACTATCATTGTTCGACACATGGAGGCAATTACAAACACAAATATGCAGATGTAGAAGCAGTTAGAGTCAAAGAACTTTCTGGCTTAAATATTCTTTTAAAAGAAGCCTGGGAGAGATATAATATTCCAATCGCAATTACAGAAAATCATTTGAGCTGCACCCGTGAAGAACAAATGCGTTGGTTCAAAGAAACATGGGAGGATTGTTGCAATTTGAGAACACAAGGTGTCGATGTAATTGCTGTAACAGTTTGGTCTTTACTTGGCGCTTTTGACTGGAACAGCCTGCTTACCTGTACTAATAATTATTATGAATCGGGCGCCTTTGATATTGGAAACAATCAAATTCGTAAAACAGCTCTTGGTAAAATGGTAAAGGCAATTGCCACTACAGGAGAGTATCACCATCCGTTGTTGAACATTAAAGGATGGTGGAATAAAAACAGGGATATGAATCAAATCATGAATTCGAAGAAAGAAAACCGACTCTTAATTATTGGAAAGAATGGAACTTTAGGGAATGCATTTATGAAAATATGCGAGCATCGTTCTATACCATACATCGCATTAGGAAGGAAAGACATGGATATTTCAAATGAACGGGAAGTAAGAGCTATCATTGATGAATACAGACCATGGGGGTTAATAAATACAGCAGGCTATGTAAAGGTCGATGATGCTGAAACTAATTATAATGAATGTTTTTCTGTAAACACAATTGCGCCGGGAATATTGGCGAACACATGTAATATTCGGGGTATTCATTTTATGACGTTTTCTTCTGACCTGATCTTTGATGGGGCGAAGAAAATGCCTTATCATGAAAATGATCTTGCAAAGCCATTGAGTATTTATGGAATAAGTAAGTCAAATGCAGAACGAGTTGTACAAAAAGTTAATCCCGGTTCCTTAATCATTCGAACCAGTGCTTTTTTTGGGCCATGGGATAAATACAATTTTGTTTACACTATTTTAAATTCACTTGAAAATGAAAGGACATATTCAGTAGTTAAAGATGTGATCGTATCACCAACTTATGTTCCCGATCTTGCAAACACTGCAATGGATCTTTTTATTGATGAAGAAAAAGGTATCTGGCATTTGAGTAATGAAGGAATGGTGAGTTGGGCTGATTTTGCATGCGACATAGCAGATAGGGCAGGGTACAAAAAAAATAACCTGTTATATAAGAATTTAGATGAAATGGGATGGAAAGCCCAGCGACCATTATATAGTGCATTGAAAAGTGCAAAAGGAATAAAACTACCGGCACTGGATAACGCTTTGGAACGATTTTTTGAGCATAGAACCGTCTAACAGAAAACACATATATGCCCGGAAATAAATTCATGTTTGCTACGGGAATCGAAAACAGTTATCCGACAATCCTGCTGCCCAATGGCAAAACAAAACGGATCGATGAAATGGAGAAAGCCTATCATTACGATCATTGGAAAAGGGATTTTGAACTTGTAAAAGAACTAGGGCTTGAGTTTTTAAGATACGGGCCTCCTTATTATAAAACACATTTGGGACCGGGTAAATATGATTGGTCATTTGCTGATGAAACTTTTAACTACTTAAAAGAATTACATATCACCCCGATCGTGGATCTTTGTCACTTTGGTGTGCCGGATTGGATTGGAAACTTTCAAAATCCGGATTTCCCGCAATACTTTGCTGAATACTCAAAAGCATTTGCCGAAAGATTTCCTGATTTACAATTGTATACGCCGGTTAATGAGATTTTTATTGCGGCTATGTTCTCGGCCCAATATGGGTGGTGGAATGAGAGATTGAGATCTGATAAAACCTTTGTGACAGCGTTAAAACATTTATGCAAAGCAAATGTGATGTCGATGCATTCCATTCTACAAGTACAACCAGAAGCGACATTTATACAAAGTGAATCTTCAGAATATTTTCATGCAATGGACCCGTTGGCAGTGCCTTTAGCAAGATTTCTTAATCAAAAAAGATTTCTTTCTCTTGATCTTACGTATGGCTACCCTCTAAATGTTACCATGTATGAATATCTGCGTTCAAATGGAATGACAAGCGATGAATATTATTGGTTCACAAAAAACCAGGTGAAAGCAAAATGCATAATGGGAAATGATTATTATGTGAGTAACGAGCATTTAGTTTTCCCAAATGGGCATACACAGGCTGCGGGTGAAATATTTGGCTATTATGTAATTACAAATCAGTATTACAAGAGATACAAGCTGCCCATCATGCACACTGAAACCAATATTAAAATGCCCGCCTGCAAAGAATGGCTGTTGAAACAATGGGCCAATGTTCACCGTTTAAAACATGATGGTATTCCAATAATTGGGTTCACCTGGTATAGCTTGTGTCACCAGGTTGATTGGGATTCAGCTTTACGCAATGATGCAGGAATAGTGAATGAGTTAGGATTATTTGACCTTGATAGAAAAATAATGCCGGTAGGCGAGGCCTATAAAACATTAATTGAGAATTGGAAAGAAGTATTAAATACCGAAAGCTTCGGACTCGTATTCGACAACTGGTGATCAGCGAACGAATTCGACATCTTCTTTGATTATATCTGCAGTAAAGAAAGAAAAAAGTTCAGATGCATTCATTTCATCCTTATTTTCCTTGCTTAAAATATCAGCAGGCTTTTCTTTAAAGGGAACAATGCTGTCAATTTTTATTTTTTTCAGCACTTTGAGCAATTTTGATCTTTTCGTTTTCTTTCTCATAATGTTTTTATCAGCGATAATTGTGCCTAAGATTGTGTTAATGAAATTTCTATCTTGATATTTTAACTTCACTAAAGATCAATCTTATTAAAAAATTTACAATCATGAGAATGTAAATTTTATTTCATGTAAAATTATTTTCGTACAGCTGTATGTAAATGGTTGAACATTTTCTTACATTTAATTCTTTGGGGCGTTTAATACTCGATTTTATGCAGCTAATCAATTCAACAATGAATTCACATCGATTTCTGAATAGTCTTTTACCACATTATACAAAGTTCCTCTTTCAACCGGGCGGCGTTTTACTTGCTTTATCAATGCAACTAATTCTTCAGTTGTCATAGATGGATTTTGTTCTTCTGCACCAGCCATGCTGTAAATTTTTGTAGTGTCATCAATAGTGCCATCAATATCATTTACTCCGAATGATAAACTAAGCTGGGCATTTTGACGGCCAAGCATTGGCCAGTAGGCTTTCAAATGAGGGAAGTTATCCATGTAGATACGTGCCACTGCATACATTTTCATGTCTTCAACAATGGTACTTTCATTTACGTTACTCATATCATTATCCTTATTGCGGAATTTAAGCGGTATAAACGTATTAAATCCGCCCGTCTTGTCCTGGAGATTTCTTAAACGGCTCATGTGATCAATACGATGCGAATAATTTTCAATATGACCGTATAACATGGTGGCATTGCTGTGCATGCCCAGTTTGTGCGCCGCTTCGTGAATTTTTAGCCAGCCTTCTGAATTTACTTTATCTGCACAGATCTTTTCTCTTATTTGTTCATCAAAGATCTCAGCACCGCCACCCGGAAGTGAATCAAGCCCGGCGGTTTTCAAATAAGTCAATCCTTCTTCGTTTGTCATTTTCGCCTTGCGAAACATGTAATCCAGTTCAACAGCGGTAAAACCCTTTATATGTAACGACGGCCTGTGCTTTTTTATTTGTCTTAAGACTTCTGCAAAGAATTCGAGATTCATTTTTGGATGTACACCGCCAACAACATGCACCTCGGTCACTGGTTGTCCATCATATTTTTTAACCATGTGAAGCATCTGTTCTGCAGAAAGTTCCCAGCCTTTTTCACGATGAGCATATAAGCGGCTATAGCTGCAAAAGTTGCAGGTGAAGATGCAAACATTGGTAGGCTCAATATGGAAATTCCGATTGAAGTAGGTGATGTCCCCGTGCTTTTTTTCTCTTATATAATTAGCAAGTGAGCCCAGGAACGGGAGAGACCCTTCTTGAAAAAGCAATAATCCTTCTTCGTCAGTTATTCTTTCATTGTTATAAACCTTTTTCTGTATGTCAAATAATTCTTTCGATAGTTTAAAATTTGACTCTGCAATAGTTGATAGCATTGAATTAATTTGAAAGCAAATTTAACGTATAAAAAAGTAACCCCGGAAGATACCGGGGTTATGGTTATAATAGTGTGATCTCTATTAATACTTCACCATCTGGACACTCAAATTTCTATTACTGTCTTCATATCCAAGATTGACTGTATATGTTCCGGCTGCCTTGCCACCAAGATCGACCTGGAAGTATTTTTCTCCGCCACCTGGGAATTTTTTGCTGTATACCAATTGGCCAGCTGAGTTATAAACATTGATATATCTCAAAGTTGTTGGAACCTGGTAGTGCCATACACCAAAAGTATTTCTGAAAGGATTTGGAAGTACCAGGTAACCATCATTTTTCAATTTTGCAGGCAATATCTGTGACCTGATATTTACGTCATCCAGGTAGAAATTATTTTCCATGTTACCACTGAAGCGGAAGTTAAGCTGGAACAATGGTTCTGTTGCACCAAGCCATTTACCAAGATTCACTGAATCTCTTCTCCACTGCGAAGCCAATGGAATAAAGTTTGACATTGATATCTGGAAGTTAGGATCATTTACTGTTTGCAGTTCTTCGCCATATTTTTTATAGACAGTAGTAAATGTATTGCCACAATCTTTAGACAGCAATACAGTCAACGTATCTAACCTTGAACCTGTAGTTCCCGGCAATGTTCTTGTAATGTGTGCAAGATTAAATGCCAGGAATATCGAATCAATACCTGAATAACTGTAATTAGGCATAACCAGATCATCGAAGCGATCAACAGTTGTGTTTGCAAAATCGTTGAAGTATGCTGAACCGGCATTCTTGTTGCCAATCGATCCATTACGCTGCCATGTGATGTCACCATTTGGGTTATTGATAAACCAGTTCGTTGGAGGGAATGTAATGCTTGTAAATTCTTCTGTAACTGATTTTGGTAAAGTAAATATCTGGCTCACAATATATGCTTTTACTAAACCGTCATTGCCCGGATCTTCGTCAGTTACATTGTTGGGCAGTGTTGTATACACGTTGATTGAGTGATTACCTACAGCACCAAAATTAGCAGTTGCCAATGTTACGCTTGCCGTTTGATTCCTTGAAAGGTTACCTGTCCAGTTAAATGTTGTAATCGGGCCAGTTCCATCTACCTGGTAATTAATTTTTACTGATGTAAGATTTATTTTTCCGTAATTTTTAATAACAGCCACCGGCGCATCTGAGCTTGTACAAATTCTACCAGCTGGTTTATTTACAGCGATAACACCAGCGTCATTATTAAAGAATACTTTCTTGTCAAGATTAATATCATCTAAGTGCATGTTATTTCCAAATTGGTTGATAGCTCTGAACTGAACTATGACATTACTAGATTGAATAAAGTTGCTGAGATCAATAGATTTTTTTATCCATTGATTAACTGCGGAAGGAAAAAACGCTGTAGTTTGAGATGCAGTGGCTCCGGCAGGCGCAACAAACGCCGTATCATTTCTTGCATCATAAACTACCTGGAATGTTTGTCCGCAATCTGATGATACCATTACCTGGAATTGGTCAAATGGTGACCTTGGATCACCTCTGTAAGCAGCCCAGAAACTAACCCAAAGTGAATCCGCTGTTCCTATTACATAAGGAGGAGTTCTTAGATCATCTTTCTCTCCGACAGTTGCATAATCAAAATGATTAACGTAAGCATTTCCTGTACCAGTGTGTGCTATGCTGGCCGTAGTTCTTTCCCATGTAATGGCGCCATCAGGATTATTTATGATCCATCCTGCTGGAGGGAAGGTTGCACTTTCAAATCCTTCAACTAACGGTAACGGAATTCCTGTGCCACGGGTTATGTTTACTGTGCTGCAATCATCAGCAGGGTCTGAATCAGCAACACCATTGGGATTAGACGTACAAACCTGTATTGCATTAGCACCTGATACAAGTGAAACTAGGTTTAATGGAACTGAAACTGTACCAAGTGAAGTAAGGTTACCAGTCCAGTTAAATGTTTGTATTGGTGTTGCATTTCTTGTTACTGTTATTGTTACTGAGGTAAGTGGGTTTGAACCAGCGTTTCTCAATGTTACAGTTAAAGGTATTGTTAGGTCGCATGTAACGAAGCCTGCAGGAGGTGTTAAGATGGTAGAGATACTGGCATTATTTGCTGTCAATGTTAAAGGAATACAACCATTAGAAGTGCTCAAACCTACACGATCTGGGAGACTGACGATTGCGCTATTCATTCTTGCTGCCTGGTTTTGGGTAAAAAGAGTCATACAAACATCATCTGCATAATCCATATAATTTTGCCACATTACACCCGGCTCTGTTGGCGAGCAGGTGTTTAATACTGGTGCCGGCGGACAACCAAAAGTAGGACCATCTGTTGGAGGGGTATCGGCGCAACCATCACTCAAAGTACATCCGGGATTACTTCCAGCATTAGATGCATCACTCCATGGATGAAAGAGATTAAAAAAGTGACCGATTTCATGAACGGCAGTTTTACCACCATTGAATCCATTAAAGAGATATCCTCCACCCGATGTGGAAGGCCCGGAGCCAAACGCACGGTAATCATTTACAAATCCATTTCTTTGATCGTTTGGCGCAAATGCTCCCGGCGTATATGAGTAACCGAGTTCGCCTCCACTCAATTGTACCACCCAAATATTAAGGTACTTTGTAGGATCCCATGCGGGAATTTGTGTACTAGGGTGTGCTCCTACACCTGAAAAAACTGTATTGTTAACAATCCTTTCGATTCCATTTGTAGGAAGATTGGTAGGAGTACGTTGAGCTAAGCAAAAGCGAATCTCACTTCTTCCATAAGTTGTTCTGAATGGCGTATAAGTTCTTAGGCTGTCGGTTAATGGGGCGTTTCCATATGCCCAATTTAGTGTATCCAATTGATTGAGAACCGTAGCATCTGTTACAAGATTAGGATCGGGAAGACCAATATGAATAACAACAGGTACAGTTGTTATTGCATTTATTCTGTTTTGCCGGTTGTTAGCTATTTGAGCTAGTTTTTCATTAAACATTCTTTGCATGGCATCATACCTCTGCCTGGCTACCGGGTCCTGTGATAATAAGTTACGCATTACCTCGTCTGTTGCGCAGGTACGATGAGCGGGTACGCTGGTACTAACTGGAGCTTTCTGCTGGGCATTTGTATTCGAATAACCAAAAAGTAAAAGAGTAGTAAATGCTAGGAAAGTGAATTTATTCAAAACAGAACTGTTTTGGGTTAATATAAAGTTTCATCTAGTCAGATGTAGCTACAAGTTTACAGAATAATACCCGAAAACGAAAAAATTGTTTTCTCTGTACTTGCAAATAATCAAGCTGTTAAACCAAAAATTATGAAAGGATTCAGATGTACATCCAACAGGTAATTTATGTAATTAAAAAGCGAAAGAGCAAAACAATAAATCATGCATGATGGCAAGTTTTTTTGAACAAATTCTGAAATAGTTATCTTCCATAAATTTTCATCAACAAAATAAAAAAGGAATGAATATTAAATTTCGTTTGACTGTAATGAGTTTTTTTCAATTTTTTGTATGGGGAGCATGGTTATTAACGATCGGAACTTATTGCCTGAATGCCAAAGGATGGAGCTTTCCTGAGTTTGGAGCGATATTTTCAACACTAGCACTATCGTCCTTGTTTATGCCAGCCCTTACTGGCATTATAGCAGATAAATGGATAAATGCGGAAAGACTTTATGGTGCGTTGCATATTCTTTATGGTGTAATCCTGTTTTACGTACCTAAGGTAAATGATCCGGACACATTGTATTATGTGATCTTTGGCGCTATGATATGTTATATGCCAACGATCTCTTTGTCAAATTCAATTTCCTATATCATTTTGAAGCGTGAGAATTACGATGTAGTAAAGGTATTTCCTCCAATAAGAGTCTTTGGAACGATTGGTTTTATAGCTGCGATGTGGACAACAAATCTATCAGGAAGCAAAGACAACGCCAACCAGTTCATAATCGCTGCTGTTGCTGCGGTAGCGTTGGGAATTTATTCTTTTACCTTACCTAAATGTCCTCCGCCAAGATCGATCTCAAAAGATGCAGGGATCATTGAACAGTTGGGTTTAAAGGCTTTTACTTTATTTGGGAGTTACAAAATGGCCTTATTTTTTATTTTCTCCATGATGTTAGGCGCCGCTTTGCAGCTGACAAATATGTATGGAGATTCTTTTCTTTCTGGTTTTGTAGCAGTCCCTGAATATGCAAATTCATTTGTCGTAAAACGATCGACTATCATATTATCAATTTCCCAGATGTCTGAAACATTATTCATTCTCGCTATTCCTTTTTTCCTAAAGAGATTTGGTATCAAGAAAGTAATGTTGATTTCAATGCTTGCATGGGTCCTTCGTTTTGGATTATTTGCATACGGAGATCCCTCGCCGATAGGTACTTCATTGATCATTTTATCTTGTATTGTTTATGGAATGGCATTTGACTTCTTTAATATTTCGGGCTCATTGTTTGTTGAAACTACAACCGATTCCACGATCAGGTCAAGTGCGCAAGGTTTATTCATGATGATGACGAATGGTGTTGGTGCATGGCTTGGAAGTATTATTAGCGGCTTGGTTATTGGCAAATATTTTATCCTACCTGATGGTAAAAGTGATTGGCATGGGATCTGGCTTTCCTTTGCAGGATATGCATTAGTAGTTGCAATTCTATTTAGTATTTTCTTTAGACATAAGCACGACCCAGACAAATTGGGCACCGTTCAACATTAAAAAACTTTTATAGAAAACAAAACCCCGTTTCAATTTGAAACGAGGTAATCTTTTTAATCAGGGACTAATCTAAATATGTGATTCGATCTTTTTTACAAAGTTTCCTTTTGGTTGGGCACCTACTAATTTATCAACCACCTGTCCATTTTTGAAGAACAAGATCGCAGGAATTGAAGTGATACCATAATTCATGCTTACGGATGGATTTACATCCACATTCACTTTACCTACATTTATTTTGCCATCATATTCTTTTGCAAGGGATTCAATTACCGGACCAATCGCACGACAAGGCCCACACCATTCTGCCCAAAAATCAACTACGGTTAATTTATCTGCGCTTAAAACTTCATTCTGGAAGTTGCCATCTGTAAATTCTTTTGCCATAATATTTTTCTTTTTATGTTTTTATAAGGGGGTCAAAAATACAACCAAAATCCTTACTGCGAAGTTATGACAGAATAATGTGACTAACTTGTCATAAATACGACATGATCCGCCTCAATTTATGCTAAATAGCCAGTATTTAATTTGTTTTAACAGTAATAGAAAATCTACTTAATGTGTCATTATTTGCACATCTAATTCGGGATTGTCGTCAAGAAAATCCACCATTTCGTCGTTCATTTCAAAGCCGTTATCCATCGTAACTAAACTTATTTTTAAATTTTCTCTTGGTTCAGTAAGATTCAGTTTTAAAGTTGATCTGCCGGGGAATTTTTTCACATTTTCCTCAAAAAAACTGATAAGATTAGTAGAAATATTTTTGGGATGAATATCAATGGTCAGTTGTTTGGTAAGATTTCGTTTAATGGTTTCCACCATCGTAATACCATTTATCTTGAATTCGTATTCCGGTGTATTGAATCGTTGTTTGAAAAAACCGGTGATAAATAATGATGAGCCATGCGTTAAGAAAGGAGTGAACTTCACATAATCATCTCCCCAAAGCACAAGCTCTGTTTTGCCAGAATAATCTTCAATTGTAAACGATCCGTATTTATTTCCCTTTCTTGAAATCTTATGATCAGCATTTGTGACAAGTCCAACGAGTCGGAACATCCGGTTTGAATTTGGTTGAAGACCGACAGCTTCTTTGAACTCATTGAACTCAGAAACTGAAGTAATACCATAATGTCTTAATTCGAACTTATAATGATCAAGCGGATGACCACTTAAAAACATTCCAGTTACTTCTTTCTCATGATCAAGTTGAACGATCAAAGGCCATGGATCACATTGCGGAAGAGTAGGAGTTCTAATTTCAACCGCTAATGGCAGGTCACCAAACAAAGTATTGGTGGCGGACATGTTATTTTGCTGGTAAACCTGTCCAAAACGAATAATTTTTTCAAGACCTGTTGTTTGATCTTCGGGTATTGTATGAAAGAATTGTGCACGATGATGCTCGGGAAAACATTCAAATGCGCCAGCATATGCAAGACTCTCTAATGTTTTTTTATTTACAGCACGTTGATTAACTCTTTTTATAAAATCAAAAATGTTTCTAAATACCCCGTTCTTTTCCCTTTCTTCAATGATATTTTCGATTGCTGCTTCACCACAGCCTTTCAACCCGCCTAAGCCGAAACGGATTTCTCCTCTCTGATTTACTGCAAAACCTTTTTTCGATTCATTAATATCAGGGCCAAGAACTTTTATTCCCATCCGTTTGCACTCTTCCATAAAGAAGGTGATCTTTTCAATAGCACCTGCATGATTTAAAACCCCCGCCATATATTCACCAGGGTAGTGACTTTTTAAATACGCAGTTTGATAGGCTACATAAGCGTAGCAGGTAGAATGTGATTTATTAAAAGCATATTGTGCAAACGATTCCCAGTCCGTCCATATTTTTTGCAAAGTATATTCACCAAATCCTTTCTTTTTTGCATTTTCAATAAACTGGCTCTTCATTTTATCCAGTACCGATTTTTGCTTTTTACCCATCGCCTTACGCAGTACGTCGGCATCACCTTTACTGAAACCGGCGAGTTTTTGCGCCAGCAACATTACCTGTTCCTGGTAAACTGTAATGCCATAAGTTTCTTCAAGGTATTCGGCCATCTCCGGCAAATCATATACAATTTGC
>DASTZB010000032.1:0-4666 GCA_035764525.1 Chitinophagaceae bacterium
GATCATTGGAACAATCATACCATACACCGGTTCTTTTGAAAGAGGCGGTTGATGCGCTAATGATTCAGCCAAATGGAATTTATGTCGATTGCACTTTCGGGGGCGGCGGACATTCCAAAGCCATCCTTGAAAAGCTAGCCGATAAAGGAAAGCTCATCGCATTCGATCAGGATGAAGACGCAAAACGCAGCATTCCAAAAGATCCACGCATCATTTTCGTGCCGCATAATTTTCGTCACGTGCAGCGGTTTTTGAAACTGCATAATATAAATGCAGTGGATGGAATCCTTGCAGACCTCGGTGTAAGCAGTCACCAGTTTGATGAAGCCGAAAGAGGTTTCTCGACAAGACATGATGCGCCACTCGATATGCGGATGGACCAGCGACAATCACTCTCCGCTGCTGATGTAATAACCAACTATAGCGAGCAGCAACTGCACAAGATTTTTGAGCAGTACGGTGAAGTGACGAATTCCAAAACGCTGGCAAGAACCATCGTTGAATTGCGAAGCACACAATCGCTGAAATCAATTAATGCTTTTAAGCAAGCACTTCGCCGAGTAGTGAAAGGAAATCCGAATAGGTACTTTGCCCAGGTATTCCAGGCATTGAGGATCGAAGTAAATGACGAGCTCGGAGCATTAAAAGAAATGCTCCAACAAATTCCACCCTTGTTGAAACCGGGATGCCGGGCAGCTATCATTACGTTTCATTCTTTAGAAGATCGGTTGGTTAAAAATTTTTTTCGTCGCGGAACCTTTCAAGAGACGGAACAGAATCCTTTTATCATGCAGGAAAAAGTAAATGAGCTGAAAGTGATAACAAAGAAACCAATCGAGGCATCTGCAGAAGAAATGAAGCAAAATCCAAGAGCAAGAAGTGCAAAGTTGAGAGTAGTAGAAAAAGTAATGATGGTCTAATTCGTGAGTGGTGAGTTGTGAATGGTGAATGATTTTTTTGGAGCCGGCGACAACAATTCTATTCAACTTCTGTTGCGACGCTCCATTCAACCACAGTAGTTCTTATCAACACATAAAGGGTATAAATCCAATTTCTTTGAAACTCCGTGCCACTCTGATTTATTAGGGTGGCACGGTTAAAACCAAGAGAACCGAATTGAAAAAAGAACTGAACTGAAAGAACCGATTGAATTTTTCAAAAACAGCATGCAGGAACAAGAAAACATCAAAGAGCGGGAAATCAAACTTGACTGGAAGCGATGGTTGAATTATCAATCACTCGTGAAGCAAGTGCCGTTCTTTCTATTTCTAACAGTTTTAGCAGTTATATATATATATAATGGTCACTATGCTGACAAAACTATCCGCAACATTAACAAAACTGCGAAAGAGGTAAAGGAGCTACAGTGGGAATATAAAACTGTAAAGAGTGAAGTGATGTTTCAAAGCAAGCAAAGTGAGTTAGTAAAGGCAGTAGAACCATTAGGACTAAAAGAATTGACAGAAGCACCGGTTGTATTAGAGGCCGCTTCTAGCTCCCCCAAAGGGGGAGAATAGCAGGCGCACATGGTCAACTTATTCGGAGAGGTTGATATGATAGAAATAGTTGAAAGATGATGATTAGATAAACGAAGACGATGTGGAAGATTTGATGTTGATTAAAGATTTGAAGAACCGCTCCCTCTCTTTTGGAGAGGGAGATGGAGGGAGAGGCCAAATGAAATTAGAATTACAGAAAGTATAAGAGTGCGACGCAACAGACGATCATGAGAATTACTGAAGCTGGTATCATAATAAACAACTAAAGAATTCAGAAGAGTAGTGGAAGTAAAACGTGACATACTATGGAGAGTGTACCTCAGTTTTATCGGCATAGCGTTGCTGAGTCTGTTGGTCCTCGGCAGAGCTTTCTATATTCAGCAGGTGCAGGGAAGTTACTGGCGCAGCATGAGCGACAGCCTTCATCAACGAATTGAAGAAATAGATGCCGGCCGCGGAACCATCTATAGCGAAGACGGACAGATGTTAAGTACTTCGCTTCCCACCTTTGACATCTACGTTGATTTTATGGCCGATGGCCTTCGGGAGAAAAACGGAAAACGTTTCAAAGAAAATATTGATTCGTTTTCTAAAGCTCTGGCAAATTATTTCCACGATAAAACTGCGGTGACTTATAAAGCTGAATTGATAAAAGCGTACAAAAAGAAAGATCGCTACTTCCCCCTAAAAAAGAAATTACAGTTTGAAGACTACAAGATCTTCCGTGAATTTCCTTTAGCAAGATTGGGTAGGAACAGGAGTGGTGTAATAGTAGAAGAAAACAGCAAACGTTTAATGCCTTATCAAACTTTGGCGACTCGTACCATTGGTTTATCCAGAGAATATGTTGCAAGCAATGGTAAAGCAAAAAAACAAAATGTCGGTCTTGAAAAAAGTTATGACAGTTTATTAACTGGTCAAAAAGGTCAGCGGCTTGTTCGCTTTATTGCAGGTGGCGTTCCTGTTCCGGTTGATGGTTACCAGGTTGAGCCTGAAAATGGAAAAGATATTATAACAACACTTGATGTAAACATACAGGACATTGCGACAACTGCCCTGATGAAAAAAATGGTAGAAAGCGAGTCGCAATATGGAACAGCGATCGTGATGGAAACAAAAACAGGCAAGATCAAAGCGATCGCAAATCTCGGCAGGCAGAAAGATGGAAGTTATTTTGAAGATGATAATTATGCATTGAGAGTTACAGAACCAGGATCTACAATAAAGTTGGCAACACTTTTATCTGTTCTGGAAAGTGGGAGTTCAAAACTTGATGACCTGGTGGAAGTAGGAAGTGCTGGTCAAATGATTGTTGGTCCAAGAAATGTAAACGATGCGGAAAGAGCACCGAAACCTGTATTAACAGTTGAAGAATGTTTTGCTCATAGTTCTAATGTGGGCATGAGTAAGGTTGCTTATAAAGCTTTTGGAAACGATCCAAAAAGATTTAAAGAGTATCTGCATGAATACTTACTCGATGTAAGATCACCAATTGACCTTACTGATGTACCAAGACCACAGCTTGCTTCATTTGAAAAAAATGCTGGCGGTACGATGAATATGATCACCATGAGTTTTGGTTATGCGATTCAGGTGAGCCCGTTACATACACTTACGCTTTATAATGCAATTGCGAATAATGGTAAGATGATGAAGCCTTATTTGGTAAATAGAATTGTAAGAGATGGAATTCCTTATCGTGAATTTCAACCAACAGTCCTTGCCGAAAATATTTGTAAGCCTTCAACTGTGAAAGCCGCCAAATCAAGTATGGAGATGGTGATCACTGAAGGAACAGGTAAACCTGCTTTTAAGGAAATGCCTTTTGCTGTAGCAGGCAAAACGGGAACAGCTCACGTTGCTGATGGTAATATTAAATATGACGACATGGTTTACCAGGCATCATTTGTTGGATATTTTCCCGCGAAAGATCCTGTATACACTTGCATTGTTGTTGTGCGTACAAAGCCACATGCTGCTTTGCATTATGGTGGACAAATTGCCGCCCCGGTTTTCCGCGAGATAGCGATCAAGTTATATGCAATGTATATCGAACAAAAGACTGGTCCGACATACCAGGTAACAAAAGATAGTTTGAATTATTTCTACGCTGGCAACAACAATGATATTAAAAATGTTTTTAAAACATTGAACATTGACTATAGTGATTCAGTGAGACAGTCCGAATGGGGAAATGTAATATCAGATAATTACCAGCCGGTGCTAAAAGAAGTAAATGTTAGTAAAGCTGTAATGCCGAATATAAAAGGTATGGGATTGAAAGATGTCATATACCTGTTAGAGAATATGGGATTGAAAGTAAAAGCAAATGGACAGGGAAAAGTAATGGTGCAATCTATACAGGCGGGAACAGCTTTGGCAAGGGGAATGACTGTTTATGTTGAATTAGGATAAACATTTTACGTGAAGCTAAGTGATATTCTATATAAAGTTAGTATCAGGTCGATTGTTGGAAGTACGGATATAGAAGTAAAAGATGTTCAGATCGATTCTCGGAAAGTTAAAAAAGGCTCTTTGTTTATTGCTGTAAAAGGTTCTGCTGCTGATGGCCATCTTTTTATTGATAAAGCAACAGAAGCTGGTGCGGCTGTGATTGTTTGTGAAGTGTTACCTGCCGAAAAAAAAGATGGAATTGTATATGTGCAGGTAGAGAATAGTTCAGAAGCTGCAGGCTATATGGCCGCAAACTTTTTTGAGCAGCCTTCGGAAAGAATCAAAGTAGTGGGGGTAACGGGAACAAACGGCAAAACAACTATTGCGACATTATTATATAAGCTCTTTACATCGTTGGGATATACATGCGGATTGCTAAGCACTGTGGAAAATCGTATCGGCGAAAAAATACTTGCTGCTACGCATACCACACCGGATGCTGTAAGCCTGAACGCTTTGCTGAAACAAATGGTGGATGATGGATGTTCTCATGTTTTTATGGAGAATAGTTCCCATGCCATTCACCAGCATCGAACCACAGGAATAAAGTTTGCAGGTGGCATTTTTAGCAACATCACCCATGATCATCTTGATTATCACAAAACATTTGATGAATATATCAGGGTGAAGAAATCATTCTTCGATTCATTATCATCCGATGCATTTGCTGTAAGCAATGCAGATGATAAAAGAGGAATGGTGATGCTGCAGAA
>DASTZB010000033.1:0-4747 GCA_035764525.1 Chitinophagaceae bacterium
AAAGGATATAAAGCGGCCTATAACCAATTTAAATTTAGTAAGAATTTCACATTGGCGGAAATTGAATGGCTCGGAAAAGTGTATAGTAACCTGCTGAATGAGGGTGTAAAATGTCTTGACGAACTGGCCATGATAGTGACCGCTGGCAAATTAAGAATGAGCGATGATGAAAGATTACAGGCTATAGATAAGATCTATGACAGGACCCTTGAGCAGTTTTCTTTTTTACAGGATCTTAATAACAGCACGGCAATTTTGAGTGTCCAGCGGGAAAAAGATCAGCAGCAACTTGATATTTCCCGGAAGCTTTATGGTATAAGAGAGTAAGAAATTTAAAGTTATGTGCGTATGAAAATGTGTGTAAGGATCGCAATGTTAAGTTCAGTTATTTTACTGGTTCCCAACTTTAGTTTTGCGCAAGGTGGGTTTGCAGATAAAATCCGCAGTCTCCAGGAAGTACTGGAACAACTCTACGATGAAATGATGCCACTCTGCAGCCGGCTGATCGGTGTCGGACGGGGGATCGCGGGCTTTGCTGCAACATGGTATATTGCTTCAAGGATATGGCGGCATATTGCCAATGCTGAACCGATCGATTTTTATCCTCTCTTCCGCCCATTTGTGATCGGCTTTGCAGTAATGATCTTTCCTTCTGTTATTGCCATGATCAATGGTGTAATGAAACCAACGGTTACGGGAACAAGGGCCATGGTGACTGATTCGGATGCTGCCGTTGCACAACTGCTGAAGATGAAAGAAGAAGCCATTAAGAAAACAGCTTACTGGCAGATGTATGTGGGATCAACCGGGTCAGGCGACAGGGATAAGTGGTATAAATATAATTACGGAGATGAAAGTGAAGGCTGGCTGGAAAGTATCGGTAATGACATCAAGTTTGCTTCTGCAAAATTTTCTTACAACTTTCGAAATTCCATCAAGCAATGGATGAGTGAAGTTCTTAAAGTTTTATTTGAGGCGGCGGCACTTTGTATAAATACTATCCGAACTTTTTATCTAATTGTTCTTGCAATCTTAGGACCTCTTGTTTTTGGTCTTGCTGTCTTTGATGGATTTCAGCATACACTAACCGTTTGGCTGGCCCGTTATCTCAATATTTTTCTCTGGTTACCCGTAGCAAATATTTTCGGTGGGATCATGGGAAAGATCCAGGAGAACATGCTTGCTGAAGATCTTCAGCAGATAGCTACTAATGGCGACACCTTTTTCAGTACGACAGACACCGCTTACCTGATCTTTATGATCATCGGAATCGTTGGGTATTTCACTGTTCCCTCTGTTGCCAATTATATTGTCCATGCAGGCGGTGGCAATACCTTATTATATAAGGTCACCAACCTGATGAGTAGTTCCAGCCGTACAGTAATCCAGGGTGGCGTTTCCATGACAAGAGATGTAATGGGAGACGGATATAATAAAGTGGCGAGCAGCATCGCGAGCTACAGCGCATCGGGCGGCTATTTCAACGATAATAAAAATTACATGAAAGATAAATTAACGGGAAATAAAGTTTAATCATGTTCAGCAAAACAAAAAAGATAGATACAGCTTTCCGGCACATAAAGATATTTACGATCGTGCTCGTTCTTGGATGTATATCGATCACGGCATATGCACTCTATACAAGCAATAAGTTAGTTTCAGCATCACAGCAACGAATCTTCATATTAGCCAGTGGTAAAGTACTGGAAGCTTTTGCGGCAGACCGGAAAGATAACATGAAGGTAGAAGCAAGAGATCATGTAAAAATGTTTCATCACTATTTTTTTACTCTTGACCCGGATGATAAAGTGATACAATCAAATTTAACGAAAGCCTTGTACCTGGCAGATGCATCGGCTAAACAACAGTACGATAACCTGAAAGAAAACAGCTACTACACCAATATCATTTCAGGGAATATAAGCCAGGAAATGCAGGAGGACAGTATTACCATCAATACAAATGTATATCCCTACTATTTCCGGTATAAAGGCGAACAGAAAATTATCCGGCCAACTACGATTGTTACGCGAAGTTTAATAACTGAAGGTTATTTAAGAAATGTTTCCCGCTCAGATAATAATTCACATGGGTTTTTAATTGAAAGGTGGAAAACTTTGGAAAATAAAGATATAAAGACTGAAAATCGTTAGAGATGATCTTAAGAAAAGGAAATAGAAGTTCCAATGAAAATTTGTTGAAAGATAAAGTTGCAATAAAGATTACAAAGATATTATTAAAGATACAAGATAAATTTTCTGCGTTCATGAATAACAATACAAAAAACATCCCGGCAAAAAATTTAAAAGTATTGCTGGCTGCTTTCTGTTTACTCGGCGCAGGTTCCAGTATTTACTTTATAACAGAAGCGATCTTTAAAGATGATAAGCTACAGCCTTCATTAAAAATTGAAAAGGTAAATGTTCCCAACTATTTTGAAGAGGACGATCATTTACAAATTGAGCAATCCGCTGATTCCAGCGCCTATGAAGCGATCCAACGTTTTGAAAGGTATATGGACAGCCTACAGCAAACGGAGTTCGGCCGGAGACTGCATGACAGTATTTTGTTGATAAGACCTGGATTAATGGACAGTATTAAGGTTATGAAAGAAATTTTTAATTCTAAAATAAAGTTATGAAACACGTGCAGAGATCGCAGGCCTACCTGCGAAAAAGAAAAATGATGATGGTGTTACCCTTATTGGTAATTCCATTTCTTACAATGGCATTTTGGGCGCTGGGTGGCGGAAGTACTGCCACTACTGAGAAGATTCAAACGCAGGGCTTGAATTTAAAGTTACCAAACGCAAATTTAAAGAATGAATTTTCTGACAAGCTGAGTTTTTATGACCAGGCCGATAAAGATTCAATGAAACTTGCGGAACTGATGCGTAATGATCCTTACTACCGGCACCAGGACAGCATGCAAAATGTTTATTTAAAGGAAATGGAACAGGTTACTCAAAGCTCAGCCGAAAAATTTAAGTTATCTCCGATCTTACAAAGTGATGGACTGAAGGTCTCTCCTTATGATAAAGTTAGTAGCCCTGCAGAAGATAAAGTTATGAGAAAGCTGGCTGAACTAAATAGTGCACTTAACCAGCCTGAAAAAAATGTTTCAAAAGACGATATGACAGAGCAGCAGGAAGGCATGAAGAACTTGAATTTTGGAAACGAGGTTGACAAGCTGGAAGGTATGATGCGGAATTTGAATAAGGCTAACGGTGAAGATCCCGAGATAAAGCAGCTGGATGGAACGCTGGAAAAAATTTTGGACGTTCAACACCCGGAAAGAGTAAAGGACAGGATCAGGCAGCAATCGCTCAAAGATAAAGGGACTGTATTTCCAATTACCAGGATTAAAGAAGATAATACCAGTTTACTTGATACAGGAAAGAAAGAATTGAATACATCTTCCGGATTCTTTGGTCCCGGAGATGAATCATTATTCCCCGATGGTGATAATGCGATACAGGCTGTTATACATGAAGATCAAAGTTTGGTAAATGGTTCAGTTGTGAAGCTGCGGCTATTAAATGATGTATATGTCAATGGCTCTTTAATTCCAAAAGGGAATTTTGTTTTTGGCATTGCATCAATGAATGCCGAGCGACTCAAAGTTGAAATTAATTCAATCCGGTGTAATCAATCTCTTTACCCGGTAAAACTCGAAGTGTACGATATCGATGGTCTTGCCGGCATATACATACCTGGCGCAATTACCCGTGATGTGGCTAAACAATCTGCGGACAACAGTTTGCAGTTAATGGAGCTTTCAACAATGGATCCCTCTTTGAAAGCGCAGGCTGCAGCCGCGGGTATTGGCGCCGCCAAAAATTTATTAATCAAAAAAACAAAGATGGTGAAGGTGTTTGTTAAAGCCGGCTATAAAGTGTTACTGAAATAAATATTTTTTTAAAAATAAAATTAAAGTTATGAAACGAATTGTGTGGTTGGTCTGTGGCTGCTGTTTATTCACGTTGGGATTTTCTCAACCTGCATCTTTATGTATTTCCAAAGTTAAAACGACCAGCTTAGTTTTTCCATTTGCTATACGACACGTGGACAGGGGAACAAAGGATGTGCTCGTGCAACCAGTGAAAGAAGCTGATAATATTTTACTGGTGAAAGCTGCCACTGAAAATTTTGCAGAGACCAATTTGAGTGTAATCACAGATGATGGCAGCGTGTACACATTCGCAGTAAATTTTGACAACAAACCGCCTGTATGGGTCTATCATTTACCTGTCAACAAAAACGAAACATTAGCAACTTATGCTAATGGTATTTTAGACAACCCTCCAACGATGCATGGTATGCGTGATAATAGCTGGGACATGAATTTCCGGATAAACGGGATCTATATAAAAGGAAATGTGATCTACTACCAGTTAAAACTTATCAATAATAGCCCCATCGACTATGATATAGAACTCTTGCGATTTTATACCAGGGATAAACGAAAAGGCAAGCGTACTGCTGTGCAGGAAAATGAATTAAAACCTTTATGTGTAGCAGGAAATATTAACCAGGTTGCGGGAAACAATCAAGTTACGATCGTTGTGGCCCTGGAGAAATTCACAATTCCCGACGCTAAATATCTCGCTATCGAGTTAATGGAAAAGAATGGTGGCAGGCATTTGCTGTTAAAAGTTGGCAATAAAAAAATAATTAAAGCGATCCCGCTGCCAGACATAAAATGACCAATGATCATGTCATAGCAGATGAAGTGCTGGATATAGCGC
>DASTZB010000034.1:0-5327 GCA_035764525.1 Chitinophagaceae bacterium
TGTTCATTATGCACTGGAACAATTATTCAGAAAAATGCAGGAAGGAGGTAAAGAACAATTCTCATCAAAAGAAATTTTTATTGCAGATTTTGAATGGTACCTGCATCGGCATCGGGAAAGTTTTACAAAAGAACAATTTGATCGCCGCCTTGAATACGGGCAGGAAGTATTGAGTAATTATTATGACAATCGTATTGCCGGTTTTAATAAGATAGTGGCTATTGAACGGAACATACGAAATGTGGTAGTAAAAGGAATTCCGATAAAAGGCAAATTGGATAAACTCGAATTCGATGGTAAGTCGGTAAATGTTGTCGATTATAAAACCGGCGATCCTGACAAAGCTATCCCCAAACTAAAAGGTCCATCAGATAAAGAACCGAACGGCGGCGATTATTGGCGGCAGGGTGTTTTTTATAAAATTCTTGTTGATAATTATGAACAAAAAAGTTGGAAAGTTGTCAGTACTGAATTTGATTTTATTGAACCTGATAAAAAGAAAAAATACAGGAAAGAAAAACTGGTTATTAACCCGGCTGATATTGAAACGGTGAGCCAGCAAATAATGATGGTATGGCAGAAGATACAGGACAGGGACTTTTATATTGGTTGTGGCAAACCCGATTGTCACTGGTGCAATTTTGTTAAAACAAATAACCTTGCTGTTGCATTGCATGAGATGGAACCAGAAGAAGAGAACCAGTAGAACAATGATTAACATGATTTTTTGGGATTATTAGGAAAAATAGAACAGTTATCAAACGCAAACTATTTAAGTTTGCGATTCGCTTTATGAATAGAAGAATCTTTATAAAATTTATTTCTCCTTTTTTCCTCTTAATCCTTCTTATCACAAAAATCGTGGTTCTTAGCGGCTGTGCCAATATTATCCCCCCCACCGGCGGGGACAGGGATTCACTTCCTCCTCTTCTTTTAAAAGTTTCTCCACCTGATTCAACCAAAGGATTTAAATCGAAAACTATCACCTTTACTTTTGACGAGTACATTGATCAGCCGCAGGACATTTTTAAGAATCTTATTGTTTCTCCTAACTACTCCACGCCTCCAGTTATAGAATCGAGACTTAGGACATTAACTATAAAAATTAAAGATACACTTGAACCTAATACAACTTATTATTACAATCTTGGCAATGCAATAAAGGATATCAATGAAGGTAACGTGTTGCATAACTTTTCATACATCTTTACAACAGGCAACACTTTTGATACACTCCAACTTTCAGGTAAAGTTATATTGGCAGAAACCGGCGGCATTGATAGTACATTAATTGTCATGTTGCATAAAAACGGCTCAGATTCGGCAGTTCTAAAAGACGTGGCCCGTTATATTGCCAGGCTTGATGGAAAGGGTAATTTTCGATTTTTGTATTTGCCACCGGGGACATATTATATGTACGTGATGGATGAAGGGAAAAGATATTCTGAAAGATCTTTTTTTGCATTTAGTGATAGTGCCATCCAGGTCAAACCAGATGCATCGCCGGTCACTTTATATGCTTTCAAAGAGGAGAAAGAGCTACCGCCATCATCTATAATAAATTTCACAGGGGGAAACCGCCCCGGCACAAGACCAGATGAAAGAAGGTTAAAATTTTCAACTACTCTTAGCGGTAATATGCAGGACCTGCTTGGTAGTTTTAATTTGAATTTCGAACAACCGCTTCGAAATTTTGATTCAACAAAGCTTCAGTTAAGCACTGATTCTGCATTTATCTCTACCCCGGCCAGGTGGCAACTTGATAGCCTCCGAAAAAAAATAACCTTAAGAACAACCTGGAAAGAAAATACACTTTACAACCTGATACTTGATAAAGATTTTGCAGAAGATTCTTCCAGCCGAAAATTGCTTAAAACAGACACCATCAGTTTTACAACAAAAAAACTAACTGACTATGGCTCTTTAAAGATCAGCTTTATCAATATTGATCTTACAAAAAACCCGGTATTGCAGTTTTCCCAGGGTGACCGGGTAATAAGAACATTTCCGCTTAACAGCACTGAGCTCAATCTACCCTTATTTAATCCGGGTGAATATGACCTTAGCATTCTTTACGATACGAACAAAAACGGGCATTGGGATACTGGAAAATTTTTCGAAGGAAAAAAACAACCTGAATTAGTTAAACCGCTCAATAAAAAAATAACTATCCGCTCGAATTGGGATAATGAGTTTGAAATAAGATTGTGAATGGCCAGTGGTGAAGGGTGAATACAATTCAGGTGAACTACCCACCATTCACTATTCACCATTCACTATCTTTGCGCCATGCAATTTTCCTCCCAGCTTCTTGAAAATGCTGTCAACGAATTTGCCAAACTTCCCGGTATTGGCAAAAAAACTGCATTGCGGCTGGTGCTTCATTTATTAAAGCAGGACGAAAATAATGTGCAGCAGTTCAGCGAAGCGGTCGCCAAAATGCGCAACGAAATAAAATTTTGCCAGCGCTGTTACAATGTGGCAGATGGTGATATCTGCTCGATTTGTGCTAACAGTATGCGCAAGCAGGAAACGATCTGTGTTGTTGAAAATATCCGCGATGTGATCGCCATTGAAAGCACCCAGCAATACAATGGCACGTATCATGTGCTTGGCGGCATCATTTCGCCGCTTGATGGTGTTGGCCCGGATCAGCTCAATATTGAATCACTCATTAATCGGGTACAAAAAGAAAAAACAGAAGAGATCATTTTTGCGCTAAATCCAAACATACAAGGCGATACTACTATTTATTATATCCAAAAGAAATTGCAGCATACAAATATTCATATCACTACTATTGCAAGGGGTATTGCGTTCGGCGGCGAACTTGAATATGCCGATGAAATGACCCTTGCCCGCAGTCTTCAGAATCGGCTACCCGTAGAAAAGTATGTTTCTAATAAATAGCTTTTGCCTTTTGACTTTTAACTTTTACCTTTGCCCCCACAGGCGGATTTGTTTATTGTTCGGCCTTCACGGAACTAATAAACGCAAAGAAACTTCACTTTCTGTTTCCCAACGTTTATATGGTTCAATGATTTTAATTATGTAGTCAGCTGTATTACTACTATGAAGCTTTTGTTGCGATGCACCGTTCATCTTTTACAATTCTATGGAGCATTTCTTGCAGCTCAAACCTCATAGCTCACAGCTTAAAACTAAATTAGTATGAATATAAAACAAGAGCTCGAAAAACGCATTCTCATCATCGATGGTGCCATGGGCACCATGATCCAGCAATATAAACTTGCCGAAGAAGATTATCGTGGAGAAAGATTTAAAGACTGGCCTTCTGATCTGAAGGGTAATAATGACCTGCTTAGCCTTACACAACCGCATATCGTTAAAGAGATCCATAAAAAATATCTCGAGGCCGGTGCTGATATCATTGAAACAAACACTTTCAACGCACAAAAAGTTTCATTAGCTGACTATGGAATGCAATTATTGGCATATGAAATGAATCTGGCCGCAGCAAAATGTGCCCGGGAAGCAGTGAATGAATTCAAGGCTCTCTCTAAATCTTCCAACGGGAGAGAATCCCATCACAAGGCGGGTCCTTGGGTGGCCGGTGCTTTCGGACCATTGAATAAAACATTATCTCTTTCCCCAGATGTAAACAATCCTGGTTTCCGTGCATTAACTTTTGATGAAGCTGTTGATGCTTATTACGAACAAACAAAAGGATTGGTTGAGGGAGGTGTTGATCTTTTATTAGTAGAAACGATCTTTGACACATTAAATGCAAAAGCTGCCATCTTTGCTATTAAAAAATATTTCAGAGATGCTAAGAAAGATGTTCTTCCAATAATGATCAGCGGAACAATCACCGATGCGTCGGGAAGAACATTAAGCGGTCAAACTTTGGAAGCATTTTATACATCCGTCATGCATGCAAAACCATTAAGCATTGGTTTGAATTGTGCGTTAGGGGCAAAAGAAATGCGACCACATATTGAGGAATTAAGTCGATTGGCTTCTTGCTATGTATCGGCTTATCCCAACGCAGGTTTACCAAACGCTATGGGAGAATACGACGAAAAACCCGAAGACACAGCACATTTCCTTGAAGATTGGGCAAAAGAAGGGTTTGTGAACATAGTTGGAGGTTGCTGTGGCACTACTCCTGAACATATACAACACATTGCACAACATGTAAAAAAAATATCACCAAGAAAATTACCGGAAACTATTAAAGAATTGGCGATTTGAGTATTATCTTAGCTATATATTTAGGAAGCGATGGAAAAGACCCTATTGATAATAGCTATATTGATCCTCATCGTTAATAACTTTTCAGTTATCCGGAATGCATTGGTGAAGAGGAATACCTAAATGCCGGAAAAAATTATCATTCAACCATATTTACGCCTTTCAGGATTAGAGCCACTAGTTGTTCGCCCAGAAACAAACTTTGTAAACATTGGCGAAAGAACCAATGTAACAGGCTCTAAGAAGTTTGCACGCCTTATCAGGGAAAATAAATATGAAGAAGCACTGAGTGTTGCACGGCAGCAAGTGGAAAGCGGTGCACAAGTACTTGATGTAAACATGGACGATGCCTTATTGGATGGCGTACTTGCCATGACGACCTTTCTTAATCTTTTGCAAAGCGAACCTGATATTGCAAAGATCCCCATCATGATCGACAGTTCGAAGTTTGAGATCATTGAAGCTGGATTAAAATGTGTACAGGGAAAATGCATCGTGAATTCCATTTCAATGAAAGAAGGCGAAGAAAAATTTATACAACAAGCTGAAACATGTTTGATGTATGGCGCCTCTGTAATTGTAATGGCGTTTGATGAAAATGGGCAAGCTGATACAAAGGATAGAAAAGTTCAAATATCTCATCGTGCATATAAAATACTTACAGAGAAAGTACGTTTTGATCCGCAGGATATAATTTTTGATCCAAACATTTTCGCAATTGCTACCGGTTTGGAAGAACACAATAACTATGCTGTGGATTTTATCGAAGCGACCAAAGAAATAAAGGCGTTGATGCCATTGACAAGAATAAGCGGAGGTGTCAGCAATCTTTCATTTTCATTTCGTGGCAATGATCATGTACGTGAAGCAATGCATTCTGTTTTTCTGTTTTATGCGATCAGGGCAGGAATGGATATGGGCATTGTAAATGCAGGGCAGCTGGTTGTCTATGATGAGATTGAACCTGCATTGAAAAAGCTTTGTGAAGATGTAATTCTCAATCGTAATAATGATAACAACGAGGCGACTGAAAAACTAATTGCATTTGCCGAAACGGTAAAAGCAAAAGGAAAGGTTGAGGTCAAGGATGAAGCATGGAGAAATACTTCTGT